>JBATYU010000163.1:0-26990 GCA_049674245.1 Bradyrhizobium sp.
GGGGAAAGTGTGGACGAATCCAGCAGGCGTTCGAAAAAGGACCACATCATTGCCTTCCGAAAATTTCGGCTATCCTGCCGAACGGACCCAACGAATCGGTGGAATCATTATAGCCCGGAGCCCTCGATCCAGGTCCGGCCCTAGGCCAGATAGTGCTGGAATACCAACTAATGCACGCTAGCGTGCTTAAGGTTGCAAGGAGACGCTACGTCTCGGGTTCTCATCGCCCGGCCGTCTTGCGACCGCGTCAGCGTGAACGCGCTGGGCTGACTGGATATAACGCTGCGCCGTCCTCGATGAACAACCCTGGCGCGGCTAGTTGAATGCCATGCCGCCGCTCATCGCAACGGTCTGCCCGGTCATATAGGGATTGTCGAGAAGCATCATGACGGCCTGTGCGACCTCACAGGTCTTGCCGAAGCGGCCCAGCGGAATCCGGCTCACGAGATCTTGCTGTCCCTGCATCATGTCGGTTTCAATCAGGGAGGGCGCGACCGCGTTGACGGTGATGCCCTCCTTCACGAGGCGTGCGGCGTAACCGCGCGTCAGTCCCTCGACGCCGGCCTTCGACGCATTGTAGTGCGGCCCGATCGCGCCGGCGCCTCTGGCGGCGCCAGAGGAGATGTTGACGATGCGGCCCCACTTGCCGGCTCGCATCATCGGCAACACAGCCTGGGTGCATAGGAAAACCGACTTCAAGTTGATCGCGATGGTTTGATCGAAGTCGGCTTCCGAGAGATCGTCGATGCCGCGCGCGATCGCGATCCCGGCATTGTTGATCAGGATGTCAATCGGTCCAAGCTCTGATTTCACCCGTTCCACCATTTTGGCGACGGCATCGGCTTGCGAGACGTCTGCCGCTACGGCGAGGGCACGTCCGTCCGCCTTGGCTATCGCTTCGACGAGCGCGGCCGCTTCGCCCGCGCGTTGCCGATAATTGAGCGCGACCGCCGCGCCCGCGCGCGCCAACGCTGTCGATATCTCCGCGCCGATACCGCGCGAGCCGCCGGTCACCAGCGCAGTGCGTCCCTGCAGCGTACCTGCCGTCATCGAAATCTCCGATTCGGATACGGTGTTGAAGGTGGTTCGTGGAAACCAATAGATATGGACGTTGAACGACGTTGCAACCGCCCCGCATCGTTGGTGCCTCAAGGCGGCAACCGAGCAACGACCGGACCCGCTCGCGCGGCTTGAACGATCGGAAGCCGCCCGCTACGCTCGCCTCCAACATTGCCGAGGGAGCAAGGAGTGGAAACGAGAAAATGAAGCAGATCAGGATCGGCGACGTCACCATCGACGCGGTGATCGAGCGCGAGGGCCCCTGGCGGCGGCCGCAGGACTTCTTCCCCGCCTATGATGAGGCGGTCTTCAAGCGCCACTTGCCCTCGATGGAGCCGGAAGCGTTCGACACGGCGCTGGGAATGATGGTCATCACCTATCAGACTTTCGTGGTGCGCACGCCGCGTTATACGATCCTGGTCGATACCTGCACCGGCGAGGACAAGGGCCATCCGCCGCCGTTCGATTTTCCCGGCAAGGAGCGCTGGCGCAATGAGCTGTTCGCGCTCGGCATCAGTTACGAAAAGGTGGACTATGTGTTTTGCACCCACCTTCATATCGATCACACCGGCTGGAACACCACATTACGAGACGGCCGCTGGGTGCCGACATTCCCGAATGCGAAGTACATCTTTCACAAGCGCGAATATGCGGTGTGGGAAGCCGAGCATAAGAAGGGCGCCAACCCGCCCGGTACGGTGTTCCGCGACAATTGCCTGCCCATCGTGGAAGCCGGCCAGGCGCTGCTGGTCGATGACGATTACGCGCTGGACGACACCATGGCCCTGACGCCGACGCCGGGACATTCGCCCTGTCATTGCTGCGTCAACATTTTCTCGAAAGGCAAGCGCGCGGTAGTGGCCGGCGACTTGATGCATCACGTGATCCAGTGCCGCGAACCCGACTGGTCGGCGAAGCCCGACTGGGATCCAAAACAGTCGGCGGTGTCGCGGCGAAGATTTTTTGCGTCCGTCGCGGACACCGATACGCTGATACTGCCGATCCACTTCCCGGCGCCGACCGCGGGCTTGCTGGTCGCCGACGGCGAGCGGTTCAATTACCGATTCAAGCGCGAATAGGCAGAGCAGATCGCTACGCGGCCCTGATATTGAACAGCTTCGCTGCGGTGCGGCCGAGGATATCTGCCCTCTGGTCGTCGGTGAGCGATTCAGTGGCGAAGATCGGGTCGACCGGATGAAGCTCCCACGGATAGGGGTAGTCGCTGCCGAGCACGATCTGACTGGCGCCGACCTGGGCCACGAGGTGACGGATCGCTTCAGGCGTGAAGACCAGCGAATCGAAATAGATCTGCTTGAGATACTCGGTCGGCGCCTTCGCAAGTTTGATGTCGGGGTTGCAGCCTTTGGGCCCAACCAAACAGGCATGGTCCGAACGATCGGCGTAAGAGGGCAGGTAGCCGCCGCCATGGGCCGCGATCACCCTTAACTCCGGAAAGCGGTCGAACGTCCCCTCGAAGATGAGGTGCGATAGCGCAATCGTCGTCCCCAGCGGATTGGCGATGGTGTTGGCGAGCCAGCCATTGCCGGAGAGGCGTTTGGTGAGTTCGCCCACGCCCTGCGGATGAATGAACAAGGGTACGCCGAGTTCCTCCGCCTTAGCCCATACCGGCTGGAATTTCGGGTCGGAGAACTCCAAGTCTGCCACCCTGTCGCCGATCGCGGCACCCTTCAATCCCTGCTTCCTCACGGCGGTCTCGAGTTCCTGTACGGCCAGATCGGGCGCCTGCAGCGTCAGCGAGGCGAAGCCTGCAAACCGGTCGCGCTTGGAGGCGCAAAACTCGGCGAGCTTCTCGTTCTGGATTTTTACGATCTGGGCCGCGAGATCGCGATCGCGGTCATACCAGAACGGGTTGATCGACAGCACCTCGATGTCGATGGCCTGCGAATCCATGATGGCGAGCCGTCGGTCGATCTCGATGAATGCCTCTTCGGCGCCGTTGACCGGGGGAAGCTGGACCTTGGCGGCATCGGCGCCGAGCAGCGCGCCGGCTTCGCGGAAATGGCAATGGGCATGCACGTCGATCGTCTTGACCCGCTTTCCGCCGACCATCACCGGGAGTTTTTGCTGTGCCGTTTGCTGGCCGTGCGCGCTTTTGAGGAGGCCGCAACTGCAGAAGACGATGCCGGTAGCGGCGGCCGCACCGCCCTTGAGAAAATCACGGCGTGTGGTCATGACTATTTCCTCTCTTTGAGTTTTTTGTTTCTGGCGGGACCGCGCAACGGATATCTAGCGAAGGAAATGCGGCATGCCGGCGGCAGGACGTGCCATGTCACGCGTTCGTCAACTGACGGCGAGAACAGCCCGCCGCTGCTAGCGTCGTTTGCTGCTGTGCGATCGTCTGCGTTTCAAACGGCCGAAGGGGCTTGATCGCATCATCGTTCTGCGGTCAAATTCGCTCCCCCCCACAATTGTCAGGAGGACACCCATGGTAAGAAGCATTGTTCTGGCTTCAGTGATCGCGACGCTCGCGATCGGTTCGGCCTTTGCGCAGGAATCCTGTGAAACCAAAGCGGTCGGCAAGGACGGCAAGGCGCTCGCAGGTGCAGCAAAGACCGCGTTCATGAAGAAGTGCATGGCCGATCAGTGCGCGACCAAGGCCGTGGGTTCCGACGGCAAGCCCTTGGCGGGCGCCGCAAAGACCAGCTTCATGAAGAAGTGCGAAAAGGGCTAGAGCATGATCCGGAAAAGTGGGCACCAGTTTTCCCTCGCGACAAACGCGGAACGCGTTTGCGCGGAGATCATGCTCGAACAAAAAGATATAACGGGATGACGATTCGAAGAAAAGTCATCCTGTTCTAGAAGTCTGCGACGCGACCCGTCTACGGCGTCTTCTGGATACACTCCGTGACGCCGTAGCCTGCGAATTCCCGGGCGATATCTTGATCCATGGATAGAGCAAGATTGAGGTCGACGGGTCGAGTGGGTCGCGAACCTCAAATCCACTCACTAGGAATCGGTTTCCTCTAACCCACGTTGCTTCCAAAATCCTGGAGGCCGCCGCCAAAGCCGAGTGGTCGATAGACGATCTCAAGGAGGCGGGCCGCGTAGCCCTTGCATGAAGCGCCCACGATGTGGCGCTGAGGGGAACCCGACGCGAACCGAGAATGAGAATCAGCAGGGACGACGAACGCCGTCCCGGCCCACGAATGTGCCGGACACTGGGTCGTAGGAACGAAAGCGCCGGATGCAATAAGACGGGTCGCGGGCCGATCCGATGACGACTTGCGACGGATAGGGTGCCGCGGCGCGCCAGGGATTGCTGCCGAACAATCCGGCGGCCCCGATCCAGGCGCTCGAGGGATCGGCGGCGAAATTACCGGGGAAGAAGCCGTTGGTGGGGAAGTCGCGATCGTCGTCGCGGCCATCATAGTACCAGCCGCTGGTATTGCCGTAGCGCAGAACCCGGTAATGCCCGGCCAAAGCCGGGGTTGCGGCCAGACAGGCCAGGATTGTCACGGTCGTTATCGTATTTCTCAGCATGCTCATCCTGGCGCATCCCATCGCATCAAGGCCTGATCGTTCCCCAATCGCCCTTCCAACCCTCAAGCCGTCCCCTTCGGAACTGCAAATAGAGCCCGTCGCTGCGGCGCGACAATGTCATGCCTTTGACATTGGGAAGAGCGAGATACAGCTCGTCGCCGGAGCGGCCGCGGACGTAATTCAATGGCACGCCCAACGCGAACGAGGCTTGTTCGGCATTCATGCCGAAGGTCAGCGGGACGCGGTTTGGCGGAACGGCAATGACGGCGTCTTGCGCATGCGCAGCGCTTGCGATTGCCAGCATCGACGTCAGTGTCATGTTGAAGACCAGTTTTCTCACACGCCGCTCCAGCCTCATTGTTGTAACGACACCAGCGTGCCGCTCGGCGTCCAGCCGCCGCCCAAGGCCTGGAACAAGCTGCTGGCGGCCAGCAGCTTGTTCAACCGAACCAGCACCAGATTATTCTCTGCCGTGAACAGCGTCTGTTGTGTCTGCAGAACCGTAATCAGGTTGATGGTGCCGCCACGCAATTGGGTTTCCGCGACATCAAACGCTTTGCGGGAAGCGGCAACGACGTCGTTTTGCAGCCGCTCCTGCAGGGTAAACTTTTGCAGGGCGAGCAGCGCTTTCTCGACGTCGGCGAATGCGGAAAGCACGGCCTTGCGGTAGACCTGCAGGTTCTGCAACTGCACGCCTTTCGCCTGCTTCAATTGGCTCTCCAGCAGAAAGCCGTCGAAGATCGGCTGGGTCAGCGAGGCGGCGGCCGTGTAGAACCACGCGCCGGGCGTGAACAGCGACGCCAGTGCTGCGCTCTGGAAACCGGTGGTGCCGGTCAGCGAGATCTGCGGAAAGAACGCGGCGCGCGCGGCTTCGACGCTGAAATTGGAGGAGGCGAGCTGCGCCTCGACCTGCCGGATGTCCGGGCGCTGATAGAGCAGTTCCGACGGCAGGCCGGGGGTGACGCGGGGCACCACGATCTGCCGCGTCGATCCGCCACGTACGGTAAAATTCGCCGGCGCACGCGCGACCAATACGGCAAGGGCGTCGATGCTCTGTCCTAACACGACTTCGAGCGGGGGGATTGCGGCGCGCTGGGTCGCGACCAGCGATTCCTGCTGCGACAGGTCGAGCTGCGACGCCGTGCCGCCATTGAACTGATTCCTGACGAGACCGAGGATCCGTTCGGCCGCCGCCAGATTCTGACGGGTGACGCGCAGCTCGTCCTGGGCGGCCAGGACCTGAAAAGAGGTGTTGGCGACGGTCACGATCGTCGTCAGCGTCACGACCTCGCGGTTATACCTCGCCACCGTCGCATTCTCCTCGGCGGCATAAAGCGTCGCGCGGTTCTTGCCCCAGAAATCCAGCATGTAACTTGCGGACAGGTTGACATTGTAGAGCTGGGTATCTTTGCCGGCCGTGCGCAGGGCCTCGGCGCTCGCATTTCCCGACACCGACGGCAACAGCGGCGCGCCGGACACGCCGACCAGCGCGTCGGCCTGCACGATCTGGGCGACCGCGACCGCAATGTCGAGATTGTAGATTTGGGCCGCTTCCATCAGCGCGGTCAATTCGCTGGAGCGGAAGCCGCGCCACCAGTCCAGCACCGGCACGGCCGCATCGGCATTGCCTCTGGGTGCCGTGCGGTAGGTATCGGACATGTCGAGATTGAGTTCCGGCCGCTCCGATCCGAGGATGCAGCCGGACAGTGCCGGGCTCAGCGCCAGCACGGCCAGCGCGGAAGCGGCGCGCCATTTGCCGCCAGGGCCT
The DNA here is from genome assembly GCA_049674245.1 of Bradyrhizobium sp. Taxonomy (GTDB): domain Bacteria; phylum Pseudomonadota; class Alphaproteobacteria; order Rhizobiales; family Xanthobacteraceae; genus Bradyrhizobium. The sequence goes on from JBATYU010000163.1 coordinate 6,329, forward strand.
CGCGCGCGCGCCCTTGATTCGGGCATGGGCTGGATTCGCTGAACGGCCCGAACTGACGTAATTGTCGGCATTTATTCGCCCGGTTGCAGTGAAGGTCCGGGCGCATGCGGTGCCGCGCCGCCACCTCGGAGACGTTGGCTCCAGAGGCGGAACCTGTCTAGATACAAATAGATCACAGGTGTCGAATAAAGCGTCAGCACCTGGCTCAGGATCAGACCTCCGACGATCGCAATCCCGAGCGGCTGGCGGAGCTCGCCGCCGTCGCCCATGCCCACCGCAAGCGGAAGCGCGCCGAGCATGGCGGCCATGGTCGTCATCATGATCGGCCGGAACCGGAGCAGGCAGGCCTCGCGAATCGCATCGAGCGAGCTCATGCCGCGCCTTCGTTCGGCATCAAGCGCGAAGTCGATCATCATGATGGCGTTCTTCTTGACGATGCCGATCAGGAGGATGACGCCAATCAGCGCCATGATGCTGAATTCGGTGTTGAACGCCATCAGCGCCAGCAGCGCGCCGACGCCGGCGGACGGCAGCGTGGAAAGGATCGTCAGCGGATGAACATAGCTTTCGTAGAGCACGCCGAGAACGATGTAGATCGTGACCAGGGCGGCCAGAATGAGAAACAGCTGATTGTTCAGCGAATCCTGGAAGGCCTTCAACGTACCCTGCGAAGTGCCGCGGATCGTCGCAGGCACGCCGATCCGGTTCATGGTGGCCTCGATGGTGGCGGTCGCCGTGCTCAGCGAGACGTTCGGGGCCAGATTGAAGGAGATGGTGCTGGCGACCAGCAGTCCCTGATGATTGACCCCGAGCGGGGTCGCGCCCTGGGTGAAGTGGGCAACGGCCGAGAGCGGGATCATGGTCTCCTGTTTGGTGCTGACCGCGGAGCCCGTCGAGGCGATGCCCTTGCCGGTGGCGCCGATCGAGTTCGTGGCAAGATTGCGCGCAGCCTGCGCGTTGGCGGAGGTTGCCGCAGTCGACTTTGCACTTGTCGCTACCGTGCCCGCCACCGCATTGGTCGCCTGCGAGCCGCCGACCGAACCGCCGGAGGTAGAGACGTAGACATCCTTCAGCGTCTCGGGGTTTTGCCAGTAGCGCGGCGCTACCTCCATGATCACGTGATACTGATTGCGGGCGACATAGATGGTGGAAACCTGGCGCTGGCCGAAGGCGTCGTAGAGCGTGTTGTCGATCTGGCTGACGGTGATCCCGAGCTGCGCGGCGGCGTCGCGGTCGATCACCAGGTCGGCTTCGAGCCCCTTGTTCTGCTGGTCGCTGTTGACATCTGCGAGATTTGGCTCGCCTTGCAGGGCGGCCGCGATCTTCGGCGACCATTCATTGAGCTCTTCGAACGTGTTACCTGTCAGCGTGTATTGATATTGCGCGTTGCCGGGCCGGCCGCCAACGCGGATGTCCTGAACCGATTGCAGGAACAGGGTCGCGCCCGGAACCACCGCCATCTCGCGCCGCAATCGCGCGATCACGCCGTCCGCAGAGATGTGGCGCTCGTTGAGCGGCACCAGCGACATGAACATGAAGCCGCCATTGGTCTGGCCGCCGCCGGTGAAGCCGACGACGGTGTCGACCGCGGGATCCTTCTTGATGATGGAGACGAACTGCGCGAGCTTCTGCTGCATGAGCTGGAACGAGATGCTCTGGTCGGCCTGGATGCTGCCGATGATCCGCCCGGTATCCTGCTGCGGGAAGAAGCCTTTCGGAATGACGATGTACAGGTAAACATTGAGACCGATAGCGACGACGAAGATCAATATGATGCTCAATGGATGCTCAAGCGCGCTCGTCAGCGTCCTGCGATAGAAGCCCAGCATCGCGTCGAAGAAACGTTCGCTGATCTGATAGATCCTGCCGTGGCGCTCGCCAGTATGGCCGCGCAGCAGCACGGCGCACATCATCGGCGTGGTCGCCAGCGAAATCGCGAGCGAGATCAGGATCGATATCGAGATCACCATCGCGAATTCGCGAAACAGGCGGCCGACAATCCCGGACATCAGCAGGATCGGGATGAACACCGCGATCAGCGAGATGCTCATGGAGAGCACCGTGAAACCCACCTCGTTGGCGCCCTTCAGTGCCGCCTCCAGCGGCGACAGGCCGTCCTCGATGTAGCGACTGACGTTTTCCAGCACGACGATGGCGTCGTCGACGACGAAGCCGGTCGCAACCGTAAGCGCCATCAGCGAAAGGTTATCGAGGCTATAGCCCATCAGATACATCACGCCGAAGGTGGCGACCAGCGACACCGAGACCGCGACAACGGGGATGAATGTCGCGCGCAGGTTTCGCAAGAATGCGAAGACGACGATGATCACCAAGAGCACGGCGAGGACCAGCGTGCGCTCGACATCGCGCAACGAGGTGCGGATCGTCGTCGAGCGGTCGACGCCAAGTCCGATATCGATCGCGGGCGAGATCGAGGCGCGGAGCTGCGGCAGCAACGCCTTGACGTTGTCGACGGTGCTGATGATGTTGGCGCCCGGCTGCCGGTAGAGAATGATCAGGACCGCGGGCTTGCCGTTGGCAAGCCCGGCGTTGCGGAGATTTTCGACCCCGTCGGTGACCTCGCCGACATCGGAAAGATGCACCGCCGCGCCGTTCCGGTAAGCGACGATCAGCGATTGGTAGTTGACGGCCTTGTTGGCCTGGTCGTTGGCGTAGATCTGGTAACGCTGGTCGCCGACGTCGATGCCGCCTTTCGGACTGTGCGCATTGGCGCTCGCAAGGGCGGCGCGCACGTCCTCAAGCCCGATGCCGTATTTGTAGAGCGCCTGCGGAATCAGGTCGACCCTGACCGCCGGCAGCGAACTTCCGCTGACCCCGACTTCGCCGATGCCTTCGACCTGCGAGAGTTTTTGCGCAAGCACGGTGGATGCCGCATCGTAGAGTTCGCCGCGCGTCGCGGTGTCCGAAGTCAGGGTCAGGACCAGGATCGGCGCGTCGGCGGGATTGACCTTGTGGTAGGTGGGGTTGGAGCGCAGGCTGGTCGGGAGGTCGGCTCGGGCCGCATTGATCGCGGCCTGCACGTCGCGCGCCGCGCCGTTGATGTCGCGATTCAGCCCGAACTGCAGCGTGATGCGCGTAGAGCCCACCGTGCTCGAGGAGGTCATCTCGGTCACGTCGGCGATTTGCCCGAGGTGACGTTCAAGCGGGCTTGCGACCGTGGTTGCGACGTCTTGCGGGCTTGCGCCTGGCAAGTTCGCCTGCACCGAAATGGTCGGAAAATCCACCTGCGGCAGCGGCGCGACCGGCAGCTTGAAGAACGCCACCGCTCCCGCCGCCGCAAGCCCGAACGTCAGCAACGTCGTGGCGACCGGGCGGCGAATGAAGGGTGTTGACGGTTCCATGGCCTAGCCCGACCAGCTCGTCCGGCCGGCAGCATCGGGCCGTCCGGAGAACCGCACCGCCAGGCGGTCGAACCAGAGATAGATCACCGGCGTCGTAAACAGCGTCAGCATTTGGCTGACCAGGAGGCCGCCGACAATGGATATGCCGAGCGGATGCCGCAATTCCGAACCGGCGCCTGTGCCGACCATCAACGGCAAAGCGCCGAGCACGGCGGCCATCGTCGTCATGATGATCGGCCTAAATCGCAACAGGCAGGCCTGATAGATCGCTTCCCGCGGCGGCTTGCCCTCGTTGCGTTCGGCATCGAGCGCGAAGTCAATCATCATGATCGCATTCTTCTTCACGATGCCGATCAAGAGAATAATGCCGATGATCGCGACGATCGTCAGGTCATGGCCGGCGACGATCAGTGCCAGCAGCGCGCCGATTCCGGCCGACGGCAGGGTCGAAAGAATGGTGATGGGGTGAATGAAGCTCTCATAGAGCACGCCGAGCACGATATAGACGGTGACGATCGCGGCCAGGATCAGGAACAGCTGATTGGAGAGCGACGACTGGAACGCAAGCGCGGCACCCTGGAAGCTGGTGATGAGGCCGAGCGGCACGCCGAGATCGACGTGTGCCTGCTTGATCGCCGTCACCGCATCGCCGAGTGCTGCGCCCGGCGCGAGGTTAAAGGACACGGTGGCGGAGGGGAATTGCCCGAGATGCGAGACCTGCAACGGCGCGGTCTCCTCGCGCATTTTCGCCACTACCGCGAGCGGCACCGGCGTAGAGCCTACCGACGAGGGCAAATAGATATTTGACAACGCCTCCAGCGAATTTTGCAGGGCCGGATCGGCCTCGAGAATGACGCGATACTGGTTCGAGTTGGTGAAGATGGTCGAGACGATGCGCTGGCCGTAGGAATCGTAGAGCGCATTGTCGATGGTGGCCGGCGTGATTCCGAAACGGGCCGCCTGGTCGCGATCGATCTCGACGAACACGGAAAGCCCTTGTGCCGAGATGTCGCTTGCGACGTCGCCAAGTTCTGGAAGCGTCCTGAGCTTGTCGACGAGTTTCGGCGTCCATTCGGCGAGTTGCACCGGATCGGCATCCTGCAGGATGAACTGATATTGCGTCCGGCTGACGGTGCCCTCGATGGTCAGGTCTTGCACCGGCTGCATATAGAGGGTGATGCCGGTCAGCGAGGCGGTCGCATCCTTGAGGCGCTGCATCACGGTCGCAACGTCGCTCTTGCGCAGCTCGTGCGGTTTCAAATTGATCAGCAGGCGGCCGCTGTTGAGCGTGGTGTTGGTGCCGTCGACGCCGATGAACGACGACAGGCTGTCGACTTCGGGGTCCCTGAGAATGACGCTCGCCAATTGCTGCTGCCGTTCCGCCATCGCGGCGTAGGAGACCGACTGCGGCGCCTCCGAAATCGCCTGAATGACGCCGGTGTCCTGCAAGGGAAAAAATCCCTTGGGGATGACCATGTAGAGCCAGGCGGTGAGGCCGAAGGTGGCGAGCGCGATCAGAAGCACGAACGTCTGGCGGTCGAGCACCCAGTTGAGCATGTGGCCGTAGATCGCGATCACCCGGTCGAAGCCTTCGCGGCTGTAGCGTTGAAACGCGTTCTCGTGCGCTTCGGTTTCCGCCTTCAGTAGCTTGGCGCAGGCCATCGGCACCAGCGTCAACGAGACCACCGCCGAGATCAGGATGGTCACCGACAGCGTGATCGCGAATTCGCGGAACAGGCGGCCGACGACGTCGCCCATGAACAACAGCGGAATCAGAACGGCGATCAGCGATACCGTCAGCGAGATGATGGTGAAACCGATCTGTTCGGAGCCGCGAAGTGCAGCCTGCAGCGGCGAATCACCTTCCTCGATGTAGCGGGAGATGTTCTCGATCACGACAATGGCGTCGTCGACCACGAAGCCGGTGGCGATCGTCAGCGCCATCAGCGAGAGATTGTTGAGGCTGAAGCCGAACAGATACATCGCCCCCAGCGTGCCGACCAGCGACAACGGAACGGAAAGGCTCGGGATCAGCGTCGCCCGCATGCTGCGCAGGAACACGAAGATCACCATCACCACCAGGATCACCGCGAGCGCCAATTCATATTCGACGTCGCGCACCGAGGCGCGAATGGTGATGGTCCGGTCGGTCAGGATCTTGAGGTCGATCGCGGCAGGCAGCGTGGCCTGCAGTTGCGGCAACAGCGACTTGATGCCTTCGACCGCGGAGATGACGTTGGCGCCGGGCTGGCGCTGGACATTCAGGATGATCGCCGGGGTTTCATTCATCCAAGCGCCGAGCTTGTCGTTCTGCGCGCCGTCGATGACGTCGCCGACATCGCTGAGGCGAACCGGCGAGCCGTTCTTGTAGGCGACGATCAGCGACCTATAGTCGCCGGCGTTGCGGATCTGGTCGTTGGCGTTGATGGTGTAGGCGCGCATCGAGCCGTCGAAATTTCCCTTCGGCGTGTTGACATTGGCGTTGGCGAGCGTGGTGCGGAGATCGTCGATGTTGAGCCCGTAGGCGGCGAGCTTGCGGATATCGGCGCGGATTCGCACCGCCGGCCGCTGGCCGCCCGAGATGCTGACGAGGCCGACGCCCGGAAGCTGGGAGATCTTTTGTGCGAGCCGGGCGTCGACGAAATCCTCAACCTGCGTGAGCGGCATGGTTTTGGACGTCAGGCCCAGCGTCAGGATCGGCGCATCCGCCGGGTTCACCTTAGCGTAGATCGGCGGCGCCGGCAGATCGGCAGGCAGGAGATTGCCCGCGGCATTGATGGCGGCCTGCACCTCCTGCTCGGCAACATCGAGCGAAATGCTCAGTCCGAATTGCAGGGTGATGACCGATGCCCCAGCGGAGCTCACCGAGCTCATCTGGTTGAGGTTCGGCATCTGGCCGAACTGCACCTCCAAAGGCGCGGTGATGGAGGAGGTCATCACGTCGGGACTGGCGCCGGGATAGAAGGTCTGGACCTGGATGGTCGGGTAGTCCACTTCAGGCAAGGCCGCGACCGGAAGGAAGCGGAACGCCAGCATGCCCGACAGCATGATGGCGATCATGAGCAAAGTCGTTGCCACCGGCCGCAGGATGAACGGCTGTGACGGGTTCATTGTTTTGGCCCGTCTTCCGAGCGCCGCTTCTTGCCGCCGCCCGCTTTGTCTTGTTTTTCCTGGCTGTTATTCTGGCCCGCCGCCTTGGTCGCATCGGGGCTGGGGCTTGCACCGGCCGCCGCCCGCAAGTTGATCTTCGCACCGTCACGCAGCTTGTCGGCGCCATCGATCACGATGCGATCGCCCGGCGCCAGCCCTGAAAGCACTTCCGCGCGATCGCCGTCGGTCACGCCGAGCTTTACCGGGCGGACCGATACCGTGCTGTCGGCATTGACCAGATAGACGAACGTGCCCGGTGTGCCGCGCTGGATGCCGGCCGTGGACATCGTGGTCACGTCCTTGTGGGTGTCGAGCAACAGGCGGATATTGACGAACTGGTTGGGAAAGAGCGCTTCCGTATCGTTCGGGAATGTCGCGCGCAGCTTGATCGTGCCGGTGGTCGGATCGATCTGGCTGTCGAAGGTCTGCAACGTGCCGTCGGCGATCTTGCTGATGCCGCTACGGTCGAACGCGGTCGCCGGCAGCACGGCGCCCGCCTGCAGGCGCTTTGAGATCGCCTGCAAATTGTCCTCAGGCACCGTGAATAGCACGCTGATCGGCTTTATTTGCGTGATGACGACGAGACCATTGGCGTCGCCGGGGGTGACATAATTGCCCTGATCGACCAGACGCAGTCCGACGCGGCCGTCGAGCGGCGACAGGATCCGGGTGTAATTCAGGTTCACCTCGGCGGCCTTGACCATGGCGCGGTCGGCCTCGACCGTGCCCTGGTCCTGCGAGACCAGCGCAATCTGCGTATCCAGCGTCTGGTGCGGCACGGCATTCTGCGCCGCCAGGCCCTGGTAGCGGGCGAGATCGACTTGCGCGCCTTTCAGCAACGCCTCATCGCGCGCGAGCTGTCCTCGCTGCTGCGCGAGCGCTGCTTCATAGGGCCGCGAATCGATCTCCGCGAGCAGGTCCCCCTTCTTGACCTCGTCGCCTTCCTTGAACGCGACGCGGATCAAATAACCGCTGATCTGGGTTCTGATGGTGACGGTGGCGAGCGAGGTCACCGTCCCCAGCGCATTGAGGTTGATCCCAATATCGCCTTTGGTGACCGTTTCCGGAACAATCGACATCGGCGCGGCAGCTCCCCGCCCGCCGCCCGCTCCGCCTTGCTGCGGCGCGGTTCCTTGCCTGGTCCACCAGACGACGCCGGCGACAACCAGCAAAACCAGGATGGAAGGCAGCAGAAAACCCCGGCGCGGCCGCGGCTCTCCCATCGGCGAAGGTCCGATGGGAGGAGCTTTAGTCGGGGGTTTTGGTTTTAAAGGTTGGTCCATGAACTTGCCATCAGCGCGCTGAGCAGCGTTTGCGATATTGCTCGTGAGTTTACCTGTTCTGCGGCCGTTGGGACATTCGCCGCCGAGCCATTTTGAACGGTTCCCCACCGCCTTGTCGCATTAACATTCGGAAATAATTGCGTTTCTTCGGGCCGCCGGCGGCACGGCAGCGTGCTGCCGGTTCGCTTTTGCCGTCGATCACCCGTATTTGGCGTCGCTGATTCGTGCCGCCGATGGCGCCTTACCGTGGCGGCAATTGCCTGAAGATCGTCAGGATCGCGTGCCGAGCGCCGGCTTGTAGTCCTGCCGTCTCGACCAGGACACGTAATAGGCTACGCACGTCATGATCGAGATTCCGGCGGCACTGACGAAGACCTGCATGGCAAGCGAGTTCGGTCCCGTGATCAGGAACAGGTGGCCGGCAAATGACAGAAAGACGCCGGCGCAGAAGGCCGCAAGCCATTCTTCGCCGCAGATGAGAACGGGCTGCAAGACTTTCCAGCCAAACCTATCCGAGTTGTTCGGAACGAGGCGCGTGAACATGAAAGCCAGGGCAAGGAGATGAAGCACGCGAAAGGGCGCAAGATTTTCCTTGTCGTTGGGCACAAAGGAGGCGATCAACCCGTCCGGGATGAAGCTTGCGAGCGCCGGACTTCTTCCCGCGATCGTGATGACCAGGGCGAATAGCAGGTAAGCCAGAGCGGCGATGCGCAGCAGCGGCAGATTTTGAACCGAGCGCGCTAGTCTTGCGCCGACCAGCGCGCACCAGATACCGAGCACAAAAAGCAATTGCCAGCAGAACGGATTGAAGTACCAGCGGCCATCCGGAAACGACGCCAGGTTCCAGTCGAATTCACGGGCAGCCAGGTACAGGGCGAGCGAAGCGATCATGGTCAGGTTCGGCCAGCGAAACATTCCCCATAGCGCAAGCGGAAACGACGCCATCAGAACGATGAACAATTGCAGCACATCCAGGTTGAGCGGCTTGGCTTGCAGCAAGAGGCCATGGATCAGGATCCGGATCGGATGGTCGATGATTCCGCTGACGTGGAAATCGCCGATGATCTCGGGCGCGGCATATTGGGCCGCCACATGGGAGATGGTGTCGACATAAATGACGAACAGGACGACGTAGGCTGCATAGAGCTGCCACACGCGCTTGAAAATACGGGTTGCCGCGACGACAAGCCCGCGCTCGAGCATCATTCTTCCATAGAACATCGCAGCGGCATAACCGGCGGCAAACACGAACAGGTCGGTCGCGCCGCTGAATCCGAAATTGCGTATCGTCAGCTGGCTGACGGCGTTGTGCGGAATGTGGTCCAGAAACAGAAACCAGATCGCGATCCCGCGCGCGAAGTCGAGCCGGAGGTCGCGATCGCACGCCGCGAGGTCGATCTTTGTCCAATATTTCATGTCGAGGAAAATTTTCGGAGGGTTTGAGCGATTCGGCGTTTGACTGGATTCTATATTGGCCGTCCGAATCGTCCGCATGGACTTTGCGTGAAGATGTGGTTCTCCATGTCTTTCGACAAAGCAGCCGTCCGCTTTTTGAGCCATTCAGCGATCACAATCCCGGCAATTCCAGGTGATCCCGCGCGAGCCGCGATCACGACGACATCGACACGTCAGATCCGCGGCCGGAGCGAACGCTGCGTATCCAGGAAAGCTGCATATCCAAGGAATAAGTGCAGCGTGCTTCCGCAGTGCCGTGCCCGGGAATGATTCAACTGAATTATCACAACACACTATGAAACATATGTTGCAAATACCAAAGAGTGGGTTAGGCTCTCGCCATGGATCAGGGCCCGCTAGCCGACCGGATCATCAAGGCGTTTGACACCATGTCCGGCCAGCTTCAGGCCGGCGCCAGATATGTGTTGGAACGGCCCCGCGACGTGGCGCTATTGTCGATGCGCGAGCAAGCGCGTCAGGCCGGCGTCCAGCCCGCAACGATGACGCGCCTCGCCAAACACCTCGGCATGGATGGTTACGACCGCGTCCGCGAGCTTTACGCGGCGGCGGTGCGCGACGGCGATATCGGTTTCGCCGGCAAGGCCGGCGCACAGCTCGCGAGCCAGAAGCTCAGGGGAGACAAGGCGCTGGCCGCGGAAATGCTGCACTCGATCGGCAAGCAGATCGAGCGACTGGCAGCACCGGACCGGCTCGACCGGTTGGTTGCGGCGGCGCGGGCGCTGGCTTCAGCGCGCCGGGTCTATTGCCTCGGATTGCGCTCAAGCCATTCGGTGGCATGGCATCTTCACTATGTGCTGTCGCTGGTCGGCGAACGCTCCACGCACATCGACGGCATTGCCGCCACAGGTGCCGACGCTCTGGCGCGCGCCACGAGCAGGGACGTTCTTTTGGTCGCAAGCGTGCTGCCATATACGCGCCTGACGGTGGAATTGGCGGAATACGCGGTCGGGCAGGGGATGGTCGTGGTTGCGATCACCGACAGCGAGGTGGCGCCGTTAGCGCAGATCGCGCAGCATGCCGTGATCGTGGCGACCGACAGCCCGTCGTTCTTTCACGCGATGTCGCCGGCGTTCGTGGTCGCCGAAATCTTGGGCGCGATCATCGCAGGCCGCGGCGGCGACGACGCGCTTGCCACGTTGCACCATACCGACGCGCATCTCGCGGCGCTCAACACTCATCTGAAACCAAGGGGCAACAAGAAGGCCTCATGACCCATATTCTTCATCGGATGGCGAATGCCGTGATGCCGGTGGCGGTCGGCGGCAAGGGCATCGAACTGTTCGACCGAAACGGCAAGCGCTACATCGACGCGTCGGGGGGTGCTGCCGTCTCCTGTCTCGGACATGGTCATCCGGACATCCTCGCAGCGCTGCGCAAGCAACTCGACACGCTCGCCTATGCCCATACCGGCTTTTTCACGACCGACGTCGCCGAGAAACTGGCGGATCGCCTGGTCGAGGACGCGCCGCAAGGCATCGATCATGTTTATCTCGTGAGCGGCGGGTCGGAAGCGGTCGAGGCCGCGATCAAGATGGCGCGTCAGTATTTCGTCGAGAAAGGCCAAAGCCAGCGCCGGCATATCATTGCGCGGCGACAGAGCTATCACGGCAATACCCTGGGGGCGCTGGCGACCGGCGGCAACGAGTGGCGCCGCTCGCAATTCCGCCCGCTATTGTTTGAAACCCATCACATCGATCCCTGCTATGCCTATCGGCTGCAGGAGCCCGGCGAGAGCGATGCGGACTACGCCGCACGCTCGGCGCAGGCGCTCGAGGACAAGATCCTCGAACTCGGGCCCGATCAGGTCATCGCCTTTGTGGCGGAGACCGTTGTCGGTGCAACCTTGGGCGCGGTGCCGCCGGTCGCCGATTATTTCAAGCGGATCCGCGCGATCTGCGACCGCTATGGCGTGCTGCTGATTCTGGATGAGGTCATGTGCGGCATGGGCCGCACCGGCGCGCTTCATGCCTGCGAGCAGGACGGCATTGCGCCCGACCTGATGGCCGTCGCCAAGGGCCTCGGCGGCGGCTACCAGCCGGTCGGCGCAGTGCTTTTGAGCGGCCAGATTTTCGAGGCCTTCTCGAAAGGCTCCGGCTTCTTTCAGCACGGTCACACCTATGCCGGTCATCCGATGGCGGCGGCCGCCGGACTTGCGGTGCAGGAGGTCATCCGCCGCGATGGTTTGTTGAAGAATGTCGTTGCCATGGGCGACCATCTGCAGCGCCGGATGGAAGAGCGGTTCGCCAACCACCATCACGTCGGCGATATCAGGGGACGCGGGCTGTTCCGCGCGCTCGAACTGGTTGCCGATCGCGATACCAAACAGCCGTTTGCGCCGCAGTCGAAGTTGCATGCGCAGGTCAAGCGCGAGGCGATGACGCGGGGCCTGATGGTCTATCCGATGGGCGGTACCATCGACGGGCTGAACGGGGACCATGTCCTCCTGGCCCCGCCGTTTATCGTCAGCGAAGGACAAGTGGACGTCATCGTCGAGCGCCTCGGCGAGGCCATCGATGTGGCGATCGCATCGGTCAAATCAGGTTGATGCGCCGGCCGCGGGCTGGCGCTGGTAGAGAGGGGAGTCTGTCATGGTGAAATTTTCTGGCGTCGTTGCGGTTTTTAGTCTGGCGTTCGCCTCAGTGCCGTCGGCGGGCTCCGCCGAGGGGCTCGGACCGACATTGCAGAGAATAAAGGATGCGGGCACCATCACCATCGGTCATCGCGAAGCCTCCGTGCCGCTCTCCTACCTCGACGACAACCAGAAGCCGATCGGCTTTTCGGTCGAGCTTTGCAGCCTCGTGATCGCCAAGGTAAAGGCAAAACTCGGTCTGCCCGACCTCAAGGTCGCCTATCAGGCCGTCAACTCCTCCAATCGTATTCCGCTGGTCAAGAATGGCACGGTCGATATCGAATGCGGCTCGACCGCGAACACCATCACGCGCCAGAATGAGGTATCGTTTTCGCTCATCTTCTACGCGCCGCAGTTCAAGTGGATCGTGCTGAAATCATCGAACCTGAAGACCACCGACGACCTCAAGGGTAAATCCGTTGTCGTCACCCAGGGGACCAACACGTCGCAATTTGTCGCCAAGCTTAACGCCGACAAGGCGCTCGGCATGAAAATCCTGCAGGGCAAGGATCACGCGGAATCCTTCCTGCTGGTTCAGACCGGACGGGCGTCAGCCTTCATGGAAGACGACATCCTGCTGGCCGGGCTGAAGGCGAGCGCGAACGCGCCAGATGATTTCGTGCTCCTGACCGACTCGTTTCCCAGCGACCCTTACGGCCTTGTCGTGTCCAGGGACGATCCCGCCTTCAAGCAACTCGTCGATGAAACGCTTCGCGAGACCATGCAGTCCGGCGCCTACGACAAGCTCTACACCAAATGGTTCGAGAGCCCGATTCCGCCCAAGAACATCAACCTGAATTTTCCGCAATCGGAGAAACTCAGGGACCTGGTCAAGAACCCGAGCGACAAGGCGATCGGCCAGTGACGAAGCAAAGGAGCGTGACGGAAACTTAGGCGATCGCTCTTAAGAGAAAGAAAGTCGCGCATGTCGTTACTGTTCGAAGCAACCCCGGACGGCGCAGGACGATATCTCGACTGGATCATCGATGGTCTGGCCTGGACGCTCGGCCTCGCGCTCGGCGCCTGGGCCATCGCGCTGGTAGTCGGCACGCTGGTTGGTGTGATCAGGACATTGCCGCGCGGAGTCCTGCCCAGGATCGGGCGGATCTATGTGGAAATCTTCCGCAACATTCCGCTCCTGGTACAGATGTTCTTCTGGTACTTCGTATTGCCGGAGCTTTTGCCGGCGCATATCGGCATGGCGATCAAGCAGATGGACCCGCCGTGGGGAAGCTTTGTCCCGGCATTGATCTGTCTCGGGCTGTTCACGGCCGCACGCATTGCCGAACAGGTGCGGGCCGGACTGCAGGCCCTTCCCAGCGGGCAAGCTCAAGCGGCCGATGCGCTCGGCTTCGACAAGGGCGGCATGTACCGCCTGATCCTGCTGCCGCAGGCGTTCCGCATCATCCTGCCGACACTCACGAACGAGTTCATGACGATCTTCAAGAATACGTCGGTGGCGCTGACGATTGGGTTGGTTGAGTTGACGGCGACCGCGCGCGAGATCAACGAGAACACGTTTCGCACGTTTGAAGCCTTCGGCGTCGTGACGATGATCTATCTGTTGATCGCGCTGATCGCCTGGCAGGTGATGCACCGCATCGAGCAGGCGGCTCGGCTGCCGGGTGCTGCGAGCGGGAGGGGCTAAGCGCATGAGGGTCGATCTGGCGGCGCTGGTCTCGGCTTGGCCCTTCCTGATGAAGGGCCTGTGGTTTACGCTTGAGATCACGCTGGTCGGCGTCACCGGCGGTATCGTTTTCGGAAGCCTGCTCGCTGTCGCTCGGCTGTCCCAAAACCGGCTGTTTTCGGGTTTTGCGACCGCTTACGTCAATCTGATGCGCTCGATCCCGCTGATCCTGGTGATCTTCTGGGTGTTCTTTCTGGTGCCGTGGGCGATCGGCTGGCTTACCAACCATGGACGCCCCGTGGCGGTCGGCGCATCGCTGACGATCTTCACGACCTTCGTGCTATTCGAGGCGGCTTATTATGCCGAGATCGTGCGCGCAGGCTTTCGTTCGATCTCGCCCGGCCAGTATTCGGCATGCGAGGCGCTCGGCCTGTCAAAACTCAACGCCTACATCTACATCCTGTTTCCGCAGGCAATCCGCAACGTGCTGCCGATCCTGCTGACCCAGACCATCATCCTGTTTCAGGATACCTCGCTGGTTTACGTCATTTCGGCGACCGACCTGTTGGGTGCGGCGACCAAGATCGCACAGCGCGACGGCCGGCTGGTGGAGATGTATCTGACCGTCGGCGTCATCTATTTCATCTTTTGTTTTGCCGCTTCTCAGTTTGTGAAGCAGCTACAGGGCCGGCTTTCCTACGGGGCGCGGTGATGATCGAGATCAACAATGTTTCGAAATTTTACGGCGCGTTTCAGGTCCTTAAATGTTGCAACGCCAGCATCGCTCGGGGCGAGGTCGTCGTGATCTGCGGGCCGTCCGGATCTGGCAAGAGCACCTTCATCAAGACGATGAACGGTCTTGAGACCATCGATTCGGGCGAGATCGTCGTCGGCAACTTTCGGCTGGCGCCCGGCGTCACCAATCTCGCTACGCTACGACGCACGGTCGGAATGGTATTCCAGAGCTTTGAGCTGTTTCCACACCTCACGGTGCTGAGCAACGTCACGATCGCCCAGACCAAGGTCCTGAGGCGGCCGAAAGCCGAGGCCGAAGAGAAGGCGCGATCGCTGCTCGCCCGGGTCGGATTGTCGGCGCATTTGATGAAGCATCCCGCGCAACTGTCCGGCGGCCAGCAGCAGCGCGTCGCGATTGCCCGCGCCTTGGCGCTGGATCCCGAGGTGATGCTGTTTGACGAGCCGACGTCGGCGCTCGATCCGGAAATGGTCAATGAGGTGCTTGACGTCATGACCGGCCTCGCGAGGCAAGGCATGACGATGGTGTGCGTAACCCATGAAATGGGTTTTGCCAGAGGTGTCGCCAACCGGGTCTTCTTCATGGATGGCGGCGAGATCGTCGAAACCGCCGACGCGGCCACGTTCTTCGACGATCCGCAATCGGAACGCGCCAAGGCGTTCCTTGCCAAGATCCTGAAGCACTGAGGTCAGGACACCTTCTGGAACGGCCGGCCGATCGTCATCCCCGCAAATCGTTCGTCGGGCATCGGCATCGACGCTTGTGGCGCAAGCGGAACGCGCAATCGGCAGATCAGGCCCTCGGCGCGCCAGTCGAACAAGGCCTGTCCGCCCAGCTGCGTTTCGACGCTCGCCATCAGGCTTCTTGTGCCAAATCCCCGGGAAGTCGGTGTTTGCACTCGGGGCCCGCCGGTTTCTTCCCATGCCAACGCAAGCATATCGTCCTCAACGTCCCATGTGATGGATAGTTGGCCCGACAGCACGGACAGCGCGCCATATTTTGCCGAATTGGTAACGAGCTCGTGCAACGCGAGCGCAAGGGTTTGCGCGGTCGCGGGCTGTAGTCGCACTTCCGCGCCGGAAAGCCGGATCTGGCCGGCTCTGGAATAAGGCGCGAGCTCCTCGTCGATCAGCTTGCCTATTTGCGCGCCTTGCCAGCTCGACAGCGAGAGGATTGTGTGAACCCGGGCGAGCGCATTGATGCGCCCTTCAACGGCGTCCACAAAGGTCTTGACGCTATCGGCGCGCGTCAAGCGAACGATCGACTGCGCCAGCGCCAGCGCGTTCTTGGCGCGATGATCGACTTCCCGGGTCAACAGGCTCTGGCGCTCTTCGGCGCGCTTGCGTTCGGTAATATCCACGGTCACGCCGCTGACGCGAACGACGCGGCCGTTGCCGTCGATGGTCGCCGCCGCCGTGCCGACGCACCAGCGCACCTCGCCGTCCGGCCGGTTGATGCGGAACTCCGCCTCGTAGGATCGCGCGCCTTTGGTGAATTCGGCGATCGCCTTGCGCAATTCATCGACGTCGTCGGGATGCAGCAAGGCCTGGACGTTTTTCGACGTCACCTCGAAATTCGCCGGATCGACGCCAAAGATCCGGTATTGGCCCTCGTCCCACATCCAGTCGCCGTTGATCCAGTCCCAATCCCAGGACCCCATCTTGCCGGCGGCGATCGCCATGCTGCGGCGCTGTTCGCTTTCGACCAGCTTGGCCGTTGATTTCTCAAGCTCGGCGGTGCGGGCGCGAACGCGGTCCTCGAGCTCGGCATTGAGCCGCTCCAGTTGTCGGGTCTTGCGATAGAGCTCGGCAAAGACCTTTATTTTCGCCCGCAGCACCTCGGGCACGACCGGCACCGGGACGTAGTCGACTGCGCCCATTTCGTAACCGCGCAGCCGGTCGATATCGCTGACCTGGATCGCCGAGATGAAGATCATCGCCGTCTTCTGGAAGCGCGGATGCTCGCGGATCATGGCGGCGAGCTCGAAACCGTCGAGCTCCGGCATGCAGACGTCGACCAGGATGATCGCGATTTCGTTCTTCAACAGAATCTCGAGCGCCTCGCGGCCGGACGCCGCGACCACGAGATTCTCGCCGAGTTCCTTGAGGATGACCTCATAGGCAAGCAGCTTCGCCGGCTGGTCGTCGACCAGAAGAATGTTTACTTTTTCATGGTCCATCATCGAAAATGACCGTTCAGCGATGCAGCCACATGCGAATGGCGAGAAGCAGTTGCTCGGTATTGACCGGCTTGGCGAGGTAGTCGGAGGCGCCGGCCTCCAGGCACTTCTCGCGGTCGCCCTTCATGGCTTTCGCCGTGAGCGCGATGATAGGCAGGCGCCCTAACGACGGATTTTGCCTGATCGCCCCCATGGTCTGGTAACCGTCCATTTGCGGCATCATGATATCCATCAGGACGATCGCAATCTCCGGGTTCAATTCAACGAGCGCGACAGCCTCGCTTCCGGTGGTGGCAGTGAGCACCTTCATGCCGCGCCGTTCCAACACGCTAGAGAGCGCAAAGATGTTGCGGGCGTCGTCGTCGACGAGTAGCGCGGTCTTGCCGACAAGGTCTTCGTCGGAACTGTTGAGCTTCTCCAGCATTCGCTGCTTCTCGATCGGCAATTCCGTGATCACACGGTGCAGAAACAGTGACGTTTCGTCGAGCAGCCGTTCCGGCGATTCCACGCCCTTGACCACGATGCTTCGCGCCATGGTATGAAGTTCCGCGTCTTCTTCGGCCGAAAGTTCCCGCCCGGTGAATACGACGACGGGAACATTGGACAACGCCTCGTCGTTGCGGATCTTGTCGAGCACCTCGAATCCGCTCATATCGGGCAAGCGCAGATCCAGCACCACGCAATCGCAGGGGTTATCGCGCAGCGCCGAGAGCGCGCCGGCACCGGTGTCGGTGGTGACGATCTCGATGTCGTTGTGGTCGAGAAGTTCCCGGATGCTCAATCGCTCGGCCGCGTTGTCTTCGACGATCAACAGCCGCTTGCGGCGAGGCCGCGCGTATTCCTTGATCTGGGACAGGGCCGCGCTGACGCCTTCGGTCGTGGTCGGCTTGTTGACGAAGGAAAACGCGCCGCGCGCCAGCGCATGCTGGCGATCCTCGTCCAGCGTGACGATCTGCACCGGAATATGACGCGTCAGGGGATTGTGCTTCAACTGGCTCAGCACGGTCCAGCCGAGCATATCGGGCAGGAAGACGTCGAGCGAGACCGCGGTCGGCTGGAACTGCTTGGCGAGATCGAGTGCATCCGCCCCGTGAGCCGCGACCAGAACCTTGAAACCCTTGTCACGGGCGAGATCGATCAGAACGCGCGCGTAGTGCGGATCGTCTTCGACGATCAGAAGAATGGTGTCGCCGGGCTCCAGGTTCAGCCGGTCGTCCGGCAATGGCTCGATGACCCGCTCCTGGGTTGCGGTCTGCGGCGCCGGGGCGGCGGCATATTGGGGCGCAAGGCCGGTGCGCGGCGCCACCGTGGGACCGGAGTATTTCAGCGGCAGGTACAGCGTGAACGTCGAGCCTTTGCCGGCCGCGCTGCGAAGCTGAATTTCGCCGCCGAGCAGGCTCGCGAGCTCGCGGCTGATCGCAAGACCAAGGCCGGTGCCGCCATACTTCCGGCTGGTGCCGGCATCCGCCTGCTGGAAGGCTTCGAAGATCAGCTTCTGCTTTTCCAGGGGGATGCCGATGCCGGTGTCCGACACCTCGAAGCCGATCACGGCAGGCGCGCTGTTGAGCACGGCATGTTCGGCGCTCCATCCGCCGAGCGCCGCGGAAACCCTGAGCCGCACGCCGCCTTCTGCGGTGAACTTGAACGCATTCGACAGCAGGTTCTTCAGCACCTGCTGCAGGCGCTTGGAGTCGGTGACGATGCTGCGCGCCAAATTCGGATCGAGCTCGATGTTGAATGAGAGCTCGCGGTTTTCCGCCTCGTGGCGGAACGGGCGTCCGACCGTGTCCAGCAGGCTCGAGGTCAGGATTTCCTCGGCGTCGACCGTCACGGTGCCGGATTCGATCTTGGACAAGTCGAGGATGTCGCTGATCAGGTTCAAGAGGTCGGTGCCCGCGCCGTGGATGGTTCGCGCGAACTCGACCTGCTTGCCGGTCAAATTGCCATCCGGGTTTTCCGTGAGCTGCTGGCCCAGGATCAGGATACTGTTGAGCGGCGTGCGCAGCTCATGCGACATGTTAGCCAGAAATTCGGACTTGTACTTCGAAGTCAGCGCGAGCTCGGTCGCCTTCTCTTCGAGCGCGCGGCGGGCCTGTTCGATCTCCTGGTTCTTGCGCTCGACTTCGACGTTGCGTTCGGCCAGCTGCTGAGCCTTCTGCTCGAGCTGCTCGTTGGTCTGCTGCAATTCCTTTTGCTGCGTCTGCAATTCGGTGGCGAGCTGTTGGGACTGTTTCAGCAAGCCTTCGGTTTGCATCGTCGCTTCGATGCTGTTGAGCACGATACCGATCGAGTCGGTGAGCTGTTCAAGGAAGGTCATTTGCGAAGTGGTGAAGGCGCTGACGGAAGCCAGCTCGATGACGGCCTTGACCTGGGTCTCGAACAGAACCGGCAGCACCACGAGGTTTTTCGGGACTACGCGCAACAGCGCCGAATTGATCGGAACCGAATCCGTCGGGATGTCCGCGACCAGCCGCTGGCGCCCGTCCATCGCGCATTGCCCGATCAGACCCTCGCCGAATTGCACGATCCGCTGATGCGGATAGACGCCGTCGCCGGCGTAGGCCGCCAGCAGGTTCAATTGCGGGTTGTCTTCATTCTCGACCTGGTAAATCACGCCCATGTGGGCATTCACCAGCGGCGTCAACTCGGTCAACAGCAGCCGGCCCACCGTGGTCAGATCGCGCTGGCCTTGAAGCATGTTGGTAAACCTGGCGAGGTTGGTCTTCAACCAGTCCTGCTCGGTATTGACGTCGGTGGTGAGCCTCAGGTTTCCAATCATCGTATTGATGTTGTCCTTGAGCTCCGCCACTTCGCCTCTCGCGTCGACCTGGATCGAACGGGTGAGGTCGCCTTTTGTCACCGCGGTCGCCACCTCGGCAATGGCGCGAACCTGCGAGGTGAGGTTGGCCGCCAGCAGGTTGACATTGCCGGTCAGGTCCTTCCAGGTACCGGCCGCGCCGGGCACGTTGGCCTGGCCGCCGAGGCGGCCCTCGACGCCTACCTCGCGCGCGACGCTGGTGACCTGATCGGCGAACGTCGCCAGCGTGTCGGTCATGTTGTTGATGGTCTCGGCAAGGGCTGCGACTTCGCCCTTCGACTTCACCGTCAGGTTCTGCTTCAGATCGCCGTTGGCGACCGCGGTCACGACCTTGACGATGCCGCGGACCTGTTCGGTCAGATTGGCGGCCATGAAGTTGACGGTGTCGGTGAGGTCCTTCCAGGTACCGGCGACGCCGGGCACTTGCGCCTGGCCGCCGAGCTTGCCTTCGGTGCCGACCTCGCGGGCGACGCGCGTGACCTCGCCGGCGAACGCGTTGAGCTGGTCGACCATCGTGTTGATGGTGTTCTTCAGCTCGAGGATTTCGCCCTTCACGTCGACCGTGATCTTGCGCGACAGGTCGCCTCTCGCCACCGCGGTCGTGACCTCGGCGATGTTGCGCACTTGTGTCGTGAGGTTGGCCGCCAGCAGGTTGACATTGTCGGTCAAGTCCTTCCAGGTGCCGCCGACGCCGGGCACCACGGCCTGGCCGCCGAGGCGTCCTTCGGTGCCGACCTCGCGCGCGACGCGCGTCACTTCGGCCGCGAACGAGCGCAGCTGCTCGACCATGGTATTGAGGGTGTCCTTGAGCAGCAGGATTTCGCCGCGCACGTCGACCGTGATCTTTTTCGATAGATCCCCGCCGGCGATCGCGGTCGCGACTTCGGCGATGTTGCGGACCTGGGCGGTCAGGTTCGAGGCCATGAAGTTGACGTTGTCGGTCAAATCCTTCCAGGTTCCGGCGACTTCGGGCACCTCGGCCTGACCGCCGAGCTTTCCTTCGGTGCCGACCTCGCGGGCAACGCGCGTCACTTCGGAGGCAAACGCGTTGAGCTGGTCGACCATGGTGTTAATGGTGTTCTTCAGCTCGAGGATTTCACCCTTGACGTCCACCGTGATCTTGCGAGACAAGTCGCCGCGCGCCACGGCCGTGGTCACTTCGGCAATGTTTCGGACCTGAGCCGTAAGGTTCCCTGCCATCGCGTTTACCGAGTCCGTCAAGTCCTTCCACGTTCCTGCTACTCCCGGTACGTTAGCCTGACCGCCGAGTCGCCCTTCGCTCCCGACCTCGCGCGCCACGCGCGTCACTTCGCCGGCGAACGCGTTCAGCTGGTCCACCATCGTATTAATTGTGTTCTTCAGTTCCAGAATTTCGCCCTTCACG
>JBATYU010000164.1:0-7578 GCA_049674245.1 Bradyrhizobium sp.
CCAGATGCGGCATCGAGCCCGACGGCGATGCCGCCGCCGCTGCCTCCGCCTTCCCCCGCCGATCCCGGCTTCGAGGAGCGCATCGGCACCCGCTGGGTGGTCTGGATCGGTGGGCTGACCCTCGCGCTTGGGGGTTTCTTCCTGGTGCGCTATTCGATCGAAGCGGGCCTGCTCGGACCCGGCGTCCGCACCGTGCTCGGCGGCCTGTTCGCGCTGGTGCTGCTTGCCGCCGGCGAGTGGACGCGGCGTACCGAGAGCACCTCCCACATCGAAGTGCTGCCGATCGCCAACATCCCTGCGATCCTGACCGCCGCCGGCACCGCGGTGGCGTTTGCGACCGTCTATGCCGCCTATGGGCTCTATGATTTTCTCGCGCCCGCGACCGCCTTCGTCCTGCTCGGACTGGTAGCGCTCGGCACGCTTGCCGCAGCGCTGTTGCATGGACCGGCGCTGGCCGGCCTCGGCATTGCCGCCGCATTCGCGACACCGGTCCTGGTGTCTTCCGAGAAGCCCGACTTCTGGGCGCTCTATATCTACCTCACTATCGTCACCGCGGCAGCCTTCGGGCTGGCGCGGATCCGGCTATGGCGCTGGCTTGCGGTCACCACTATCGCGTTCGCGCTGCTCTGGACCCTGCCGTGCCTGCAATGCGGGCCGTCGATGATCGCGCCGCACCTCTTTCATGTCATCGCCGGATTTACGCTTGCCGCGTTGCTGGTGGTGTGCGGCTTCGCATTCGGCCCGTCCGCCGGCGAAGAACAGGTCGAATTGATCTCGTCCGGCTCGCTTGCCGCCTACCTGTTCGGCGCAACCTTGATCGTGCTGTATAGCCACCACGCCGACAGCGCCATGATCGCGTTCGCGATCCTGGTGGCGGCTCAATTGTTCGTTGCCTGGCGGGCGCCGGCGGCAACAGGCGCAATCGGCGCGGCGTCGCTGTTCATCTTCGTCGTGTTCGCCGAGTGGGTGGTCCGCGGCAATCCGGACATGCTGGTGCTGCCGGGCGGTCCTTTGCCGGGCATTGGCCCTGCCGCCACCGATGGCTCGGTCTCGCTGCATCTGATCATGGCTGCGATCTTCGCTGCCGGATTTGGCGTCGCGGGGTTTTTGGCACAAGGGCGCTTTCATGCCGCGAAGATATCGGTACGTTGGGCGGCGTCCGCCACCTTCACGCCGCTGGCGCTGTTGATCGGGCTTTACGCGCGCATCGCCCATCTCGACCGTTCGATCCCGTTCGCGATCCTCGCCGTCATGCTCGCGGCAGCCTATGGCGCCGCCACCGAAATGCTCACCCGGCGCGACGAGCGGCCGGGCACGCCGATTGCGATCGCGCTGTTCGCCACCGCCACGCTTGGCGCGCTGGCGCTGGCCCTGACCTTCGTGCTCGAAAAGGGCTGGCTCAGCATCGCGCTGGCGCTGATGTCGATGGGCACGGCGTGGATTTCGATGCAGCGGCCGATTCCGTTCATGCGATCGCTCGCCGCCATCCTCGCCGCGATCGTGACCTTGCGCATCGCCTACGAGCCGCGCATCGCGGGCGACGCCATCGGCACCACCCCGATCTTCAACTGGCTGTTGTGGGGATACGGCATTCCGGCGCTATCGTTCTGGGCCGGCAGCTACTTCCTGCGCCGCCGCGGCGACGATGCCCCGCTGCGCGCCGTGGAATCCGCCGCAATCCTGTTCACGGTGTTGCTGGCGTTCCTGGAAATCCGCCATGCCGTCAACGGCGGCGACGTCTATCGCAACAACACCGGCCTCACCGAGGTGGCGCTACAGGTCTGCGTGGCGCTTTCGATGGCGATCGGCCTCGAACGCCTGAGGGTCCGCACCGGCAGCCTGGTCCACAATATCGGCGCGGTGCTGCTCACGGTGTTCGCGGGCCTCGCCACCATCTTCGGCCTGATGCTGCTGGAGACGCCGATTTTCTGGTCGATCGATGTTGGGGGCTCTTTCCTCAACGTTCTTCTGCTCGGCTATGCCTTGCCCGCGGTGCTGGCGTTGCTGCTGTCCTATGCGGTCGCAGGCCGACGCCATGCCACTTACGCCAACACCATCGCCGCCGGGGCACTCATCCTGGCGCTCACCTATGTCTCGTTTGAAATCCGCCGGCTGTATCACGGCCCGGTCCTGACCAGAGGGCCGACCACCGGCGCCGAACAATACAGCTATTCGATCGCGTGGCTGATATTCGGCGTGGTCTTGCTCGGCATCGGCATCCTGGTGAGTTCGCAGCGTGCGCGGCTTGCATCGGCCGCGGTCATCGCGCTGACGATCGTCAAGGCGTTTTTGATCGACATGTCGACGCTATCAGGGATTTATCGCGCGCTCTCGTTCATCTGCCTAGGCCTGGTGCTGGTGGCGATCGGCTGGTTTTATCAGCGAATCCTGTTCCGCAGGCAAGCGGCACCGCCGTCAGGCGGCACGACGGCTCAGGCCAGCCCTTGATGCAGATGGAGCGCCGCCCGATAGCGCTCTTTGCGATTTCGCCGCCAGCGCGTAGATAGGTCCGATGGCAAGACCGCGCAGTTTCGATCCCGACGAGGCGCTGGACCTCGCGCGCGATGTGTTCTGGCAAAAAGGATTCCAGGGCGCATCGCTCGACGACATCACAGCCGCCACTGGCCTTAACAAGCCGAGCCTCTATGCGGCGTTCGGCGACAAGGATGCGTTGTTCCTGAAAGTTCTGGACCGCTATCACGCCCGCATTGTCGCGAATGCCGAGCGCATCCTCAAAGAGGGATCGGCCGCGCGCGACGCGATCGAGCGTTGGCTGACGAGCTTTGTCCCGTTCTGCTCGGGCATCAAGGGAAGCCGGGGTTGCCTCTCGGTCAATACCGCGGCCGATGGGGCCGCCGATCAGAAAGCGGTCCGCAAGCGGATCGAACGCTTCAACCGGAAACTGGAGCAATTGCTCAGCAACCGGCTGCGCGCCGACCGCGCGCAATTTTCCGAGGCCTTCGACCCCGACGCTGCCGCCCATGCGATCATGGCGATCTATCTGGGGCTGATGGTCCTGGCAAAAGATGCGCCGGACGCGGCCCGCGTCCGTGCCACGTTAAATCAGGCGGTGAGACTACTTGATTGATGGCTCCATCCTAGTTATGTACTATATAGTACATAACTAGGAGTAAGCAATCATGCAAGCAATCCAGATTGAAGCGTTCGGCAATCCTGCTGAAGTCATGAAATTGGTCGACATTCCCGATGTCGGCGCGCCCGCCGAAGGCGAGGTGGTCATCGCGCTGGAAGCTTCTCCGATCAATATGAGCGATCTCCTGATGATCTCCGGCCGCTACGGATATCGGCCGAAGCTGCCGAGCGTGGTGGGATCGGAAGGTGTCGGCCGCCTCATCGCGGTCGGGGCCGGCGTCAAGCACTTAAAGCCGGGCGACCGCACGCTGGTGCCCTACCCGGCGCCGGCATGGGCGGAGCGCATCAAGACCGATGCAAGCCGGCTCCGGCCGCTGCCAAATGGCGACGTCCATCAGCTCGCCATGCTCGGCATCAACCCGCCGACGGCGTATCTGCTGTTGACTGACTTCGTCAATTTGCCGTCGGGATCCTGGGTAATCCAGAATAGCGCCAATTCGGGCGTCGGACGGGCGCTGATCCCGATCGCAAAATCACTGGGTCTGAAGACCGCCAATGTGGTGCGGCGCGAAGATGTCGTTGCCGAGATCAAGGCGATCGGCGGCGACGTCGTGCTTGTCGACGGACCTGATCTCAGTGGGCGCGTTGCGGCCGAGACCGGCAAAGCGCCGATTGCGCTCGCCGTAGACGGCGTGGGCGACACTTCGACGACTAATCTTTTGGGCTGTCTCGCTGAAAAGGGTGTGCACGTGTTCTACAGCACGATCAGCGGCAAGCCATCCGTCGTTCCGGCGGCGCAGCTCATTTTCCGTGACATTTCGATCCATGGATTCTGGCTGGCCAATTGGTTCGACCGCGCAAAGCCCGACCAGATCACCGAGATGTACGATCGTCTTACGCCGCTCGTCGCCTCAGGTGCGATCAGCGCGCCGATTGCCGGCACTTACAGCTTTGCGCAGTTCGCCGAAGCCGTGGCAGTAGCGTCACAGAAACGTGGAAAAGCACTTTTCAGGCCGGGCTGACGCAGGTCGTACCTTGGTGTGGGTGAGCCTGATGCGGAACGATCGGGCGGCGGATGTGGCGCTAAGGGGCGTGGCGGCGGGCCAAGGCCCGCGCGGCATCACTCGGTGGAACGACGCAGATCCGGTGCGCTTTCCGGCTTCGCAGGCTCGGGCTTGACCGGCTCGATCTTGGTGGCCTCGACCCGCGGCGTCTCGACGCGCGTTGCTACCTCGGCCCGCGGCGCATCCATCGAGCCGGTCTGCTCCGGACGATGCAGCGAACGCGGCCGGGCGACCGACCGCGCCATCAGCATCTGGGCCGCGCCCTGATGGTGGAAATCGCAATAGGCGAAGCCCATGCCCGAAACCGAGCCGCGGAAGTTGCGATCATCCTTCCTGTCGAGATTGAAGCAGGGCTCGAACGGAAGGCCTCTGATCGAGGCGCACACCGCCTGGCCGCGAATCTGAAGCGTATTGCCGGGCAGACGGAGGTGACGCACCGGACCTGAGCCTGAGAATTGCACGGCGCCAGCGACGCCCATGTCGTCCAAGAAGCGGCCTGCGCCGCGGGTGCCGTCGAAACAGGTGAATGCGAATACCTTGCCGGCGACGAACCTGCGCGCCTCATCGGCGGTCATCATCCCAGCTAATGCCGGAGCAATCACCGCCCCGGCCGTAACGGCCCCCAACACAAAACGCGCAAGCATGCTGAACTCCAACTTACCCCGAGCGCAGGCAAGACCCAATGCCTTTACTCGCCGGTTACCATACCACCGTGGCAACATTGGAGCAGCTTCGTTGGCAAAGTCTGAATAACGTTAGAGAATTTTTACCACGATCCGGCCGCGGACCCCGCCTGTGAGGATCCTGGCAGCTTCGCCAATGACCTGGTCGAGGCTAATTTCATGAGTAATTTCAGATAGTTTCGTCGGATCCAAATCGGTCGCGAGCCGGTTCCAGGCGGCCTTGCGCAGCCGCATCGGGCACATCACGGAATCGATACCGAGAAGGCACACGGCACGCAAAATAAACGGCGCCACCGAGGACGGCAAATCCATCCCGGCAGCAAGGCCGCAGGCCGCGATCGCCCCGCCATATCTGGTCATCGACAGAAGGTTGGCGAGCGTGGTCGAACCGACGCTGTCGATCCCGCCTGCCCAGCGCTCTTTCGCCAACGGCTTGGGCGGCCCCGACAGCTCGTTGCGATCGATCACCTCGGCGGCGCCAAGGCCCTTCAGATAGGGTGCTTCGGACAGCCGGCCGGTCGACGCAATGACGTGATAGCCGAGCTTTGACAGCACCGCGGTCGCGACCGAGCCGACACCCCCGGCGGCGCCCGTGACCACGATCGGACCGCTCGACGGCGAAAGTCCCTGCTTCTCCAGCGCCAGCACCGCGAGCATGGCGGTGTAGCCGGCGGTCCCGATCGCCATCGCATCGCGCGTCGACATCCCCTCTGGCAGGCGCACCAGCCAATCGCCCTTGACCCGCGCCTTCTCGGCGTAGCTTCCGAGATGGGTCTCGCCCATGCCCCAGCCGTTGCAGATGACCTTGTCGCCCACCTTCCATTCACGGTGCGACGACTGCTCGACGGTACCGGCGAAGTCGATCCCCGCGATCATCGGAAAGCGCCGCACCACGGGCGCCTTGCCGGTGAGCGCGAGGCCATCCTTGTAGTTCAGCGTCGACCACTCGACCCGAACCGTGACGTCGCCATCCATCAGGTCGGCTTCGTCGAATTGCGTGAGCGCGACGCTGGTTCCCCTGTCCGCCTTGTCGATCCTGATCGCCTTGAATGTGCCCAAGGTAAACCTCCCGGTTTTTTTCGACCGGGATGTTTACCGGATCAGGCCGGCTGTGCAACCACCCGGCGGACAGGCGCCTCGACGATCGGCAAATTGATCAGCGCGGACAGGACGCCGAACAGCACCGAAAGCCACCAGATCGGCGTGTAGGAACCGAATTTCTCGAACACGATACCGCCAAGCCAGACGCCGAGGAAGCCGCCGACCTGATGGCTGACGAAGGCAAACCCGTACAGCGTCGCAAACCACCGCGTGCCGAACATCAGCGCCACCAGCGCCGAGGTCGGCGGCACCGTGGACAGCCAGGTCAGGCCGCTCACGGCGCCGAACGCGATCGCCGACAAGGTCGTGACCGGGAACGAAATGAAGGCGACGATCGACAATGCGCGCGTGAAATAGATGATCGACAGGACGTAGCGCTTTGGCACGTAGTTCTGTAACCAGCCAACGCTCAGCGAGCCGATAATGTTGAATAGGCCGATCGCGGCGAGCACCCAGCCGCCGGTCGACGCGGGAATGCCGCGATCGATCAGATAGGCCGGCAGATGCACCGTGATGAAGGCGAGCTGAAAGCCGCAGGTGAAGAAGCCGAGCACCAGCAACACATAGGAGCGGTGGCCGAAAGCTTCCGCCAGCGCCGTGGTGAACGACTGCCGGTCCGCAACCGCTGCATCGGCCGATGTCGACGGCGGCGTGCGAAGTGCAAGCGAAAGCGGCACGATCAACAGCATCAGGCCCGCGAACACCATCAGCGCCGTCTGCCAGCCGAAATTGTCGAGCATCGCAACGCCGAACGGCGCGAACAGGAATTGCCCGAACGATCCGGCCGCGGTGCCGGCGCCGAGCGCGAAGCCGCGTTGCTCCGGCGGCAGCAGCTTGCTGAAAGCCGACAGCACCAGATTGAAGGAGCAGCCGGAAAGGCCGAAGCCGATCAGGACGCCGGCGCCGAGATCGAGCGATAGCGGCGTCGACGCATAGCGCATCACCACGAGGCCGCCGGCATAGAGAAGTGCGCCGACAAATATCACGCGCAAGCTGCCGAACCGGTCGGCGATCGCGCCGGCCAACGGCTGACCCAGACCCCACAACAAATTTTGCAAGGCAAGCGCGAGGCCGAAGACATCGCGGCCCCATGCGAATTCCCGGCTCATCGGCTGAATGAAGAAACCGAAGGTCGACCTCGGACCGAAGCCCAACAGCGCGATGGCGCAGCCGCAGGCGATAACGACAAGGGGCGTACGCCAGGTGGAGAGAGCGGAAGCCGGACGGAGGTCGGCCGCTAACGTCGACATGCAATTTTCCCTGCAGTCGTCAGCGGATCCGGAATAGGCGACCGCTCACATTGCTCGAAGTTAATGCATTCGCATGAAAACCCCCGTCGGCGCCTCCCAAAAATTCGCATCGCAATGCAGCGTTGCAAATCCGCCCGGACAGCCCTGACAAATTGATGGCTGGGGCATCTAGCGCAGTTCATCGAGGGGTGTTATATTCGATTTGCTCACTATGAGGATAATAAAGATTCTCACTGTGCGCGCCTGAACCCTCCCCAGCGCCGATGGGTTGGTTCGGGTAATTCCATCTGGCTTTTGAAGATTGCCGGCCCGTCGAGGCCGGATTTCTCAAGAACCAAATATGCTCAAATCGAGCATATAAGATGAGCAAGGGAGGCTACCATGCCG
>JBATYU010000165.1:0-7139 GCA_049674245.1 Bradyrhizobium sp.
CGGATCAGCTTGATCCCGGCCGGCACCTTGAACGGGATAGCCGGCTTGTCGACGAGCGCAAGCTTCAGAAAATCCCTGGCGATCGGCGCGGCAAGATGGCCGCCTGTCGCACCCTTGCCGAGATTTCGCGGCTTGTCGTAGCCCATATAGATGCCGACCACGATATCCGGCGAAAAGCCGATGAACCAGGCGTCCTTTTCGTCGTTGGTGGTGCCGGTCTTGCCGGCGATCGGCTTGCCGACTTCCTTCAGCGCGATCCCGGTGCCGCCCTGCACCACCCCTTCCATCATCGAGGTGATCTGGTAGGCCGTCATCGCGTCCAATACCTGCTCGCGGCGGTCGACGAGCTGGGGCTCGGGCTGGTTCTTCCAGCCGCCGGGCGCGTCGCAGCCGCGGCATTCGCGGGCGTCGTGCTTGAAGATGGTATGGCCGTAACGATCCTGGATGCGGTCGATCAAGGTCGCCTTCACGCGGCGGCCGCCATTGGCGAACATCGAATAGGCCGTGACCATCCGCATCGCGGTGGTCTCGCCGGCGCCGAGCGCATAGGACAGATAGTTCGGCAATTCGTCATAGACGCCGAAGCGCCTCGCATATTCACCGATCAGGGGCATGCCGATGTCCTGCGCAAGGCGCACCGTCACCGTGTTCAGCGACAGCCTCAGCGCGTTGCGCAGCGTCGTCGGGCCATTGTATTTGCCGGACGAAAAATTATCCGGACGCCAGACTCCCGCACCCTGACCCTGATCGATCTCGATTGGGGCGTCGACCACCACCGTCGAGGGCGTATATCCGTTATCGAGCGCCGACGAGTACACGATCGGCTTGAACGACGAGCCCGGCTGCCGATAGGCCTGCGTCGCGCGGTTGAACTGGCTCTGGTCGAAGGAGAACCCGCCGACCATTGCGAGCACGCGTCCGGTCCAGGGATCCATCACCACCATCGCACCGGAAATTTCCGGCAATTGGCGCAGGCGGAACTGGCCTTCGACCGGATTGCCGTCCTTTCCAAACAACGGGTCGGCGTAGATCACGTCGCCCGGCGCCAGCACCTGCGAGACCGCCGTCGGCGTCCTGCCCCTTGCCGGGCCCGATGCCGCCTTGGCCCATTTGACGCCGTCCAGCGTGATAATACCGGTCTGTCGCTCCTTAGAGACCGCGCCGCCCAATTCACGGTTGGGCTGGAAGCCGATCCGCGCCGACTGATCGCCGATCTCCAACACCACCGCCATCCGCCAGGGCGAGATATCCGACAACGATTTGACGTCGGCGAGTTTCGCGCCCCAGTCGCCCGAAATATCGAGCTTGCTGAGCGCGCCGCGCCAGCCTTGCGCCTCGTCATAGTTGACGAGGCCGGCCACCATGGTCTTGCGCGCCATCACCTGGACCTTCGGGTCGAGCGTAGTGCGCACCGACAGGCCGCCTTCATAGAGTTTCTTTTCGCCGTAGCGCTCGAAGATGTCGCGGCGGACTTCCTCGGCAAAATACTCGCCGGCGAAAATATGCGCGCCATTGGTGCGGTTGGTGACGATGAGTGGGTCCTTGCGCGCCTTGTCGGCATCCGCCTGCTTGATCCAGCCGTTTTCCAGCAGGCGGTCGACCACGTAATTGCGCCGCTCGATCGCGCGGTCGCGGTTACGCACCGGGTGCAGCGCCGCCGGCGCCTTCGGCAGCGCTGCCAGATAGGATGCTTCGGCCACGGTGAGTTCGTTCACCGATTTGTCGAAATAGACCAGCGAGGCCGCGGCAACGCCGTAGGCGCCAAGGCCGAGATAGATTTCATTGAGATAGAGCTCGAGGATCTTGTCCTTGGAATAGGCGCGCTCGATCCGCATCGCCAGCAGGGCTTCCTTGATCTTGCGGGTGAACGACACCTCGTTGGTCAAGAGAAAGTTCTTGGCGACCTGCTGGGTGATCGTCGAGGCGCCCTGCGGACGGCGGTTTGAACCGTAGTTCTGCGCATAGACGACGGCGGCGCGCGCCATGCCGGAAAAATCGATGCCGCCGTGTTCGTAGAAGTTCTTGTCCTCGGCGGCGAGGAACGCGTTGATGACGAGTTTCGGCACCGCCTGGATCGGCAGATAGAGCCGGCGCTCCTTGGAATATTCGCCGAGCAGCGCGCCGTCGGATGCGTGCACGCGCGTCATCACCGGCGGCTCGTAGTCCTGAAGCTGCGAATAATCAGGCAAGTCCTTGGAGAAATGCCAGATCATGCCGGCGGCCGCGGCGACGCCCACCAGAAACACCACGGTTCCGGCGGCGAACAGGAATCCCAAGAACCGCACCAGTAAGCGCATTACCGAAGTTCCGTTCCAACCCTTAAGCGCCCCTCAAAACCCGGCGCTTTCCTCAATGCAAATGTCCCGGCGGAACAAATCGGCTGTTCCGGGCGGGACCCATCATACCTTGGATACCTTGGCTGAGGGCAAATCCTCAGCGATTCCGAATACCTCGCGGTCGCTTTACCGGGCGCTTTATAAGGCTGCCGCTGTGGCCAAACTAGGGCTTTCCTTTTCAATTCGCTGCGCCCGCCTTCGCCAGGCGCTTGGCCAGAAAGACGTCGATTGCCTGCGCCATCGATCCAACGGTTTTCGAACGCCACTTCTCCGAAACAAGGTGATCGAGATCGCCCTTGTTCGAGACATAGCCGAGTTCGACCAGCACCGAGGGGACGTCGGGCGCCTTCAGCACCCGAAATCCCGCCGACTTCAGGGGGTGCTTGTGCATGCGCACGGTGTTCTTCATCTCGCCCATCAACAGGCGCGCAAACCGGTTTGAGAATGTGCGGGTTTCACGCTGCGCCAGGTCGATCAGGATGTCGGCGACGTCGGTTGGCTCTTCGGTCAGATTGACGCCGCCAATGGCGTCCGCCTTGTTTTCCGCCTCCGCCAGCCGCTCGGCCTCGGTGTCGGAGGCCTTGTCGGACAGCGTATAGATGGTCGCGCCCTGCGCATCGCCCTCGCGGCGCGGCAGCGCATCGGCATGGATGGAAACGAACAGCGCCGCCGACTGGTTGCGCGCGATCCTGACGCGGTCGGCCAGCGGGATGAAGGTGTCGTCGGTGCGCGTCATGACGACGCGATATTTGCCGCCCTTCTCGATGCGATCGCGCAGCGCCAGTCCGAACCCCAGCACCAGATCCTTTTCTATGACTTCGCCGCCCGACTGCGTGCCATAGTCGATGCCGCCATGACCGGGATCGATCACGACCACGGGCCGCAAATCCGGCGGCGCGCCAGGCATGGGCGCAGGCATGGGCGCAGCCGGCGTTGGCGCCGATACGGCCGCATTGGCGTCCGCGATGGCGGGCCTCCCAGGCTTGCTCTCCGCCGCGGCCGCCTGGTTGAAGGCCGCGAGGTCGACCTGCTCCATTTCCAGCACCAGCCGCGGCGGCTGGCCGTTGGCTGCATCGAGCACGTAGGAGTTGGTGATCTTGGCAGGCCCGCTCAGATCGAACACGATTCGCGAACCGCCCGGCATCACCAGGCCGTAGCGGAAAGCCTTGACCAGTCCGCGGCTGGTGGCGCCGGCCCCACTCGGAAGCCTGAAATCGACCTCGGGAATGTCGACCACCACCCGGTAGGGATCGGCCAGGGTGAAGGCGCGAAATTTGATCGCCTTGTCGAGATCGAGAACGAAGCGGGTTTGCTTGGCATCGCCTGCGAGCCGGGCGTCGCTGGCGATAGCCGGTGTCGCAGCAGCAACGGGGGCCGGCGATTGCCCCTGCGCGACCCCGACGAGGCCAAAGACAGGGCATGCCAATACTGCGGCGCACACGAGCGCGAATCCCAAAACACGATGATTTGCGCGAATCGCCAACAAATCCTTCGCCTCCTCGCGGTCCGGTTCTAACATTTGCATCCCGTTTCGACAGCGGTCTTTGCGAATGTTAGAATCGAAGGGACACCGGCAAATGTGTGTTTCTAGTGCGGTTTTGGATTTGACATTGGCTTCGCGAACTCGCGGCTGAGAGGTAGCCAATGTCAGATCCACGCTACGGGCGACCCTCTTACCGCAATAGAACCACACGGTTAATTGGAAGCTTTATGGCCGTTCGGTGAATAACGGTGACTGTTGCAGCACGGCGACGCTTCCCTTGCACGGCAGGGTCATTCCACGTATGTACAGGGGGCTGACGGCTAATACTCCCGGTTGTGTCGCGTTCAGCCTCCCGGTGCAGCGCCGGAACCTTCGATTTCGAGGGGATTCCAGCGTCTTTCCGCGATCTCCTTAAGGCCAGCGCGGTGCGCGGCTACCAGGGGGTGGCGGTTTCGAGCCCGAGCGGTATCCGGCCCCATCTCGTTTGAGGGGCGGTTTTAGAGAGGCGGCATAGCCCGATATCAGGCTCTCAACGAGCCCGGTTCGCGATCTTAAGGCGGGCGCCCAAAGGCGCCACACCTTTTGCTTTCAGCGATAGACAAGGCGGCCGTTTTTGCCGCCAACGTGTTCCAGACGGGCCGACGCTTGATGCGCCAGACTGTGTTGCCGACCAAGACCCAAGGACAATTCGCGACAATGCGGAGTGAAAACTCCGCGCGCCGCTTTGCGCCAGTGGGAACCGGTTCGGCGCGGCGCCCCGGGTTGCGTTTTGGCCTTCCCCTCACCCCCGAATCAGGTGGACCGTCGCGTCACCCGGCGGCGCGATACGCGCTCAAGGCAAACCGCGCCCGCCGCCTTCAAGAGTTACAAAATGCCCAACAAAATGTTGATCGATGCCACCCACCCGGAAGAGACCCGGGTCGTTGTGGTCCGCGGCAATCGCGTCGAAGAATTTGATTTCGAAACCGCCCAGCGCAAGCAACTGCGCGGCAACATCTACCTCGCCAAGGTCACGCGCGTAGAGCCGTCACTGCAGGCCGCCTTCATCGAATATGGCGGCAACCGTCACGGCTTCCTCGCCTTCAGCGAAATCCATCCTGACTATTATCAAATCCCAGTCGCCGACCGTCAGGCATTGATAGAGGCCGACGAACGCGCCCATCGCGAGGCCGAGGAAGAGAGCGAAAACCGCTCCAACCGAAGGCGTCCGCGCCACCGCAACTCGCGCCGCCGCGGTCATGGCGACCGGGTCCAGAGCGAGATCGTCGAGAGCGCCAGTGCCGATCCGTCGCAGGTTGCGCAGCCCTACGGGGATCAGGAGGCTCCGCACGAGGCCGGCTACCACGCCGATGCGGAAGCCCATGACCACGAAGCGCATGAGCATGACGCGCATGAGCATGACGATGCCGCGCACGATCACGATCATCCCGACGATCATCATGAACATGATCATGATGAAGACAGCCACGAACACGCGCGCGCTGACGCGCAGGTCGGGCAATCGCAGGCCGAGACGCCGGTCGCGGCCGCGATCGAGGCATCCATTGCCGCCGCCGTCGATGAGCCGGCCGCACCCGAATTCAATGAAGAGCCCGGCCAAGACGAACAAGTTCATGACGAGCGGGCTCATGACGAGCAGGCTCATGACGAGCAGGCGCGGGAAAACGCCGCGCATGCCGACGACGCGCACCATGCCGAACATGCCGGCGAGGAACGCGCCGCCTCGATCGAAGCCGAGCGGGTTGCAGCCCCCATCGGCGACGAGCCCGATGATGACGACGACGGCGAGGACGCCGAAGAAGAAGTCGTCGAATCCGTCGGTGGTGACGACGTGCTGGAAGAGGTGCCCGAACGCGCCTTCCGCCCGCGCCGCCAATACAAGATTCAGGAGGTCATCAAGCGCCGCCAGGTGATGCTGGTGCAGGTCGTGAAGGAAGAGCGCGGCAACAAGGGAGCGGCGCTGACGACCTATCTCTCGCTGGCGGGCCGCTACGCGGTCTTGATGCCCAACACCGCGCGCGGCGGCGGCATCAGCCGCAAGATCACCAGCGCGCAGGATCGTTCTCGCTTAAAGGAAGTGGTGCAGGATCTCGACGTGCCCGAAGGCATGGGCATCATCCTGCGCACCGCCGGCGCCTCGCGCACCAAGCCCGAGATCAAGCGCGACTTCGAATATCTGATCCGGATGTGGGAAACGGTGCGCGACATGACGTTGAAGTCGCAGGCGCCGACCCTCGTCTACGAGGAAGGCTCGCTGATCAAGCGGTCGCTGCGCGATCTCTACAACAAGGAAATCGACGATATCATGGTCGCCGGCGAAGCCGGCTATCATGAAGCGCGCGATTTCATGAAGATGTTGATGCCCTCGAACGTGCGCGCGGTGAAGCAATATCGCGACGGCCAGCCGCTGTTCTCGCGGATGGGGGTCGAAAGCCAGCTCGACGCCATGTTCTCGCCGACCGTGCAGTTGCGCTCCGGCGGCTATGTCGTGATCAATCAGACCGAGGCGCTGGTTTCGATCGACGTCAACTCCGGCCGTTCGACCCGCGAACACCACATCGAGGACACCGCGCTGAAGACCAATCTCGAGGCGGCTGAGGAAGTCGCGCGGCAGCTGCGGCTGCGCGACCTCGCGGGGCTCATCGTCATCGACTTCATCGACATGGACGAGAAGCGCAACAACCGCGCGGTCGAGCGCAAGCTCTCCGATTGCCTGCGCCAGGATCGCGCCAGGATCCAGGTCGGACGCATCTCGCATTTCGGGCTGTTGGAAATGTCGCGCCAGCGCATCCGCGCCAGCGTGCTGGAGAGTTCGACCGAGCCCTGCCCGCAATGCGGCGGCACCGGCCATGTACGCTCGGTTTCCTCGGTGGCGCTGCAATTGCTGCGTGGCATCGAAGAAATCCTGATGAAAGGCGCCACCCACAATCTCGTGGTGCGGACCCGGACCGACGTCGCGCTTTACGTGCTCAACCACAAGCGCGGCCATCTGCGCGACCTCGAAAACAGCTTCAAGGTGACGCTGTCGGTGGTCGCCGACGCATCCGTCAGCGGCCAGCAGTCGTTCGTCATCGATCGCGGCGAACAGGTGCATACGCTGGAGGCGGCCAAAGCGCTCTTGGCGGCACAGGCGGCCGCCTCGCCGCCGGCGACCGAGGAGGCGTTCGACGAGGACGAGCCGTTCGACCTCGAAACCGAATCCGAAGTGGATACGGAAGAAACTGAGGGCCTTGCCGACGATCTTGCCGGTGCGGAAGCAAGCGAGGGCGAAGGCGGACAGGAGGGCCAGCGCCGCAAGCGGCGCCGGCGCAGGCGCGGCC
>JBATYU010000166.1:0-4772 GCA_049674245.1 Bradyrhizobium sp.
CGTTGCCAATCCCGACTACGCCACCGCGCCTGCGCGCTCGAAGAACCGCGATGCGCTAAATGTCGAGATCGACAAGTTGACCCAGAAAAAATCCACCGAGAGCTGGGTCCGGGAATTCAACGCCGCCGGCGTGCCGTGCGGGCCGATCTACGCGATCGACCAGATGTTCGAGGATGCGCAGGTTCGCCATCTCGGCATCGCCCAGCACGTGCCGAATGAGGAGAACCGCCACATCCGCCTGGTCGGCCAGCCGGTGACCCTGTCGCGCACGCCGAGCAGGATGGCGGCGCGGCCGCCGGAATTTGGCGAGCAGACCGAGGAGGTGCTGGCCGAGTTCGGATTTAGCGCGGACGAGGTCGCGAGGCTGCGAGAGGCCAAGGTGGTGTGACTGCAGGTCTCACCAATTCATCAAAAAAGCCCCGAAAATCGGGGCTTTTTTATCTTCGCAAGGTTGCGACGCTCAGTACTTCGCGACAACCGGCGCCGGGTTGAAAGCATAGTTGAAGCCGGCGCGGAAGATGTGGTCGTGGAAGCTCACATCGGCCTGATTGAGGGTTCCAGCGAAGAAGGTCCTCGATCCGAAATCCATGTAGAGATATTCCAGCTTGCCGGACCAGTTGGGCGAGAATTTACGCTCGACGCCGGCGCCCAAGGTCCAGCCCACCCGGGTATCGCTGCTCGATGCCGCTGCACCGGCGATAACGAGCGGCGGGCCAAGCGGCGTTGTTCCGCCGAGACCGGGCGTGAAGACCTGGATCGATGTCGTCGCTTGCGCGCTATACCTGAATTCGCCAACGGCCAAACCGCCCGTCGCGTAAAGCAGGGTTTGCGGATCGGCAAGAACGCCAGCGCGCCCACGGAAGGTAGCAAACCACTCCAGACTATGCGCCAGGTTCGCAGTCTGGGTAATGATCGCGTTGAAGTCGGGACCGGGGCCCGGAAATGGGATGCCAATAATCGTCGAGCCGTAACGCGGCCCAACCACGGTCAGCAACGAAGAGGACCGTTCTCCGCTCCATTGGATGTCACCCTCAAGGCCAAGCACCCATTTGCGATCGACCTGCCAGTTATAGCCGGCCTGACCGCCGGCAA
Organism: Bradyrhizobium sp.; assembly: GCA_049674245.1. GTDB lineage: Bacteria > Pseudomonadota > Alphaproteobacteria > Rhizobiales > Xanthobacteraceae > Bradyrhizobium. The sequence goes on from JBATYU010000166.1 coordinate 1,093, forward strand.
TGCCGCCATTGACGTCCTGACGGAACGGCGCAACGACAGGGATCGGAAATATCGCTGCAAACGGCGAGAGTCCCGTAATGTTGGTATTTGCCCTGCCCCAGCTATAGCCACCATTGAGGCCGGCATAGAATCCGGTCCAGTTATAGCCCGGATCCACAATCATCGGCGCCTTGGTGTAGACCTTCGCCGGAAGATCGGCAGCGAACGCGCTTGTCGCGGCGACTAGTGAGGCGATCGCAATGCCCCCGGTAAGAGCTCGACGCATGTTGATCCCCCAAAAAAAGAAAAATAAAACTGAAAAACAGAATCAATCGTACGGCGATTGTGTCTTTGGGGCTGTCACTCGTTAGTCACAACTCGGCTTATTCGACTGTCGCTCGGCTTCGCGCGCTCGCTCAAACACACGTAAATTATCGATCTTATTAAAGATATCGCCACCGAACGGATCAACAGCGCGCTGTCACAGGCTTCGCCGGCCACCTTTGCCGGTGTGCTGGCCGAGTTCGGATTTAGCGCGGACGAGGCTGCGAGAGGCCAAGGTGGTGTGACGCTTCAGCCTTTACCGATTCATCAAAAAAGCCCCGAAAAATCCTGGCTTTTTCAACTCAGTTCAATCGGCCTGATCAGTATTTCGCGACCACCGGACCGCCCCAGCGGTAGTTGACGCCGACCCGAAGGACGTTGTCGGTGACGTGCGAATTGTAGCTGGCGGTCACGAAGTTGCCGCTCGGCGCCACGATCGGGGTGACGAACGATCCCGAGATGTTGCCGAGATCGATATAGAGGTACTCGAGCTTGGCGGTCCAGTTGCCGCCGATCGCGCCTTCGATACCGGCACCGACGGTCCAACCTACTCGCGTGCTGCTGTTGCCGAACGACGCGGTGACTGGCACGACCAAGGTGCCGCCGTTGACACCCTGCGGACCAACAAGGTTGGTGCCGGTGACCGTATCGAAGGCCTTCACTTGGCCGTAGGCCAAACCGCCGGTGGCGTAGAGAAGGATAGTCGGCGTGATGGTTGGACCGATGCGGCCGCGAACCGTGCCAAACCACTCGATCTTCTCGCTGAGGTTGTTGGTCACCGGGAAGCCCGCGATGTTGAACGGGACCGTGTCACCTTGGTGTCCTACCGAGCACACGCCGTTGACGGCCGCCGCCGTCGTCGTCGTCGAGGTAGCCGGGCCACCAGGACACACCGCGTTGGTGTTGCCCTTTTCATCGGAGCCCTGGATATCGGCTTCCAGGCCGAATACCCACTTGTCCCGCTGCCAGTTGTAGCCGATCTGGCCGCCGCCGATGACGCCGTTGAGATCGAACTTGGTCGGGGCAGCGCTCAACACTGTACCCGTTACGGAGTCGCTGAAGGCCTGTGTGGTCGACGATCGACCCCAGCTATAGCCGACGTTGCCGCCGATATAGAACCCGGTCCAGTCGTAGACGGCAACCGGCAGCGGTGGCGCTTTGGTGTAAACCTTGGGCGCAAGATCGGCAGCGAGTGCGCTGGTGGTAAGAAGCGATGCAATCGCCGCTATGCTGATGAAACTGGTTTTCATGGGAGCCCCCCGCAAAAGCAAAACAAAAAAGGATTCTGCAGGAAAGATACGCCCCTGGTTCCCCCGCGACTGTCACGGGAAAGTCACATATCGACATATTTCTTCCTAGAAATCGGCCTTACCCGGCCACCTTTGCCGGACGCAACAGCCGCCCGATACCGCTCAACGCCTTGTCGATCACCGGCCAGAACAACAGCAAAATGGCGAGCGTGGTGATCGAGCCGACCAGGCCGTTCGACCAGAACACTTTCATGTCGCCACCGGCCCCAATCATCGACAGCCGGAACGCATCTTCGGCGCGGCTGCCGAGCACCAGCGCCAGCGTGAACGGCGCCAAGGGGATGCCGATCTTCTTGAAGACATAGCCTACGACGCCAAAGCCGAGCATCAGCCAGATGTCGAACATCGCGTTCTGAATGGCATAGGCGCCGATCGCGCAGGACACCACGATCATCGGCGCGACGGCGGCGAACGGCACCCGCAGGATCGAAGCGAAAATCGGCACCGTGGTCAGCACCAGCACGAGGCCGACGATATTGCCGAGATACATCGAGGCGATCAGGCCCCAGACAAAGTCCTTGTGCTCGACGAACAATAGCGGGCCGGGGTTGAGGCCCCAGACCATCAAGCCGCCAAGTAAAATCGCCGCGGTGCCGGAGCCGGGAATGCCGAGCGCCAGCATCGGCAGCAGCGCCGCGGTGCCCGAGGCATGCGCCGCGGTCTCCGGCGCGAACACGCCCTCGATGCGGCCCTTGCCAAAACTTTCGGGGTCCCTGGAAAAGCGTTTTGCCAGATTATATCCCATGAACGAGGCCGCGATCGCGCCACCTGGGGTAATGCCGAGCCAGCAGCCGATGAACGAGGAGCGCAACAGCGTCACCCAGTATTTCGGCAGGTCTTTCCAGACCGACAACACCACCCGCAGGCTGATGCTTGCCGCGTGTCCGCGCAACGCCAGCCGCTCCTCCATCGTCAGCAGGATCTCGCTGATCCCGAACAGGCCGATGACGGCGACCAGAAAATTGATGCCGCGCAAGAGTTCGCTGGAGCCAAAGGTCATCCGCAACTGGCCGGACACCGTGTCCATGCCGACGCCGGCGAGCAACAGGCCGAGCGACATCGAGATCACCGTCTTGTGCTTGGCCTCGCGCCCCAGGCCTACGAAGGAGCAGAACGTCAAGAGATAGACCGCGAAGAATTCCGGCGGCCCGAATTTCAGCGCGAACGACGAGATCAGCGGTGCGAGGAAGGTGATCAGCAGCACCGCGACCAGCGAGCCGATGAACGAAGACGTAAACGCCGCGGTGAGCGCTTCGGCCGCCCTGCCCTGTTGTGCCATCGGATAGCCGTCGAAGGTGGTCGCGACCGACCAGGCCTCGCCCGGGATGTTGAACAGGATCGAGGTGATGGCGCCACCGAACAGCGCGCCCCAGTAGATGCATGACAGCATCACGATCGCCGACGTCGGGTCCATCGTGAAGGTCAGCGGCAGCAGGATCGCAACCCCGTTGGGACCGCCGAGGCCGGGGAGCACGCCGACGAAAATGCCGAGCACGAGGCCAACCATCATCAAGGCAAGCGTCTTCCACGTCAGCAGGACGGCAAAGCCGTGCACCAGTAGACCGAAGGCTTCCATCGAATCTAATCCTGAGGTGCGCTAATACCCAAACGCCGCCTCTAGCGGCCCCTTCGGCATGATGACGTCGAACGCGATGTCGAAGGTCACGAACATCGCGGCGGTGAACACGAAGGCGGTCAGCAGCGACTTCCACAGCGCGATCTTGCCGACCATCCGCATGAAGCCCGCGATCAGCAGGAAGCTTGCGACATAGAGCCCGAGAAATTGCGTGGCCAGGCAAAACAGGAACGTCGGCACGAACACGGCCATGACCCGGCGAAGCTGCGCCCGGGTCACGAAAACCTCCGCGGCTTCCTTGCGCGACAGGAAAGCGGTCGCGAGACCATAGAGGCTCGCGCCGCCGCGGATCACGGAGAGGTAAAACGGAAAATAGCCGGGCTGCGGACCGGTCGAATCCCAGGAAGCTCCAGTGCGCCAGTTGTCCCAGCCGAGCGTGGCGGCGACCGCCAACAGCAGCAGCGACACCACGACATCGACGGTGCCGGTAG
>JBATYU010000167.1:0-24115 GCA_049674245.1 Bradyrhizobium sp.
ACCTCACGGGAGGAGTCAAATGAAACGCCGCGATTTCATGAAGTTGAGTGCTGGACTTGGAGCGGCTGCGGCGTTGCAGCCGCTCTCCGGTGCATCCGCGCAAGCCAAATCAGTTTTCAAGGCGTCGGATGTCCAGCCCCCCGGCTACCCGACCGTGGCGGCCACTGAAAACCTCGGCAAGAAGCTCGAAGCCGTCACCCAGGGCCGGCTCTCGATCCAGATGTTTCCATCGATGCAGCTGGGCGGCGAGAAGGAGACCATCGAGCAGACGCAGATCGGCGCCGTCCAGATGGTGCGGGTCAGCGTTGGAGCCATGGGTCCGATCGTCGACGATATCAATGTCGTCAACATGCCGTTCCTTTTCAAGAACACTGCGCACGCGGAAAAGATGATGGACGGGCCGATCGGGCAGGAATTGCTCGACAAGATCACGGCGAGCCCCAATGCCGGGCTGGTCGGATTGTGCTGGATGGATTCGGGCGCGCGCAGCCTCTACAACACCAAAAGGCCGATCAAGGCGATCGAAGACCTCAAGGGCCTGAAATTCCGCGTCATCGGCAATCCGATCTTCGTCGACATGATGAATGCGCTCGGCGGCAACGGCGTCGCGATGGGCTATGATCAGGTGTTCAGCGCGCTGCAGACCGGCGTCATCGACGGCGCCGAGAATAACCCGCCGAGCTATGTCTTCAGCAATCACTATACCGCGGCGAAATACTACTCCCTCACCGAGCACCTGATCATTCCCGAAGTGCTGCTGTTCTCGAAGAAGGCATGGACTTCGCTTTCGAGCGACGACCAGGGCCTGATCAAGAAGTTTGCCCGCGAGGCGCAGCTGGAAGAACGCGAGTTCTGGCAGAAATACGAGCAGCAGGCGATGGAGAAGGCCAAAGCCGCCGGCTGCGAGATCACCGAGATCCCCGACAAGACGCCGTTCCAGAACGCGGTCAAGCCGGTGTGGGACAAATACGGCCCGAAATACCAGGACATGATCAAGCGCATTCAAGCGATCTGAGTGGATCAATCGCTCGCCTGGCAAATCGGGAAAATTGGAAAATGGCCGGACTGTTTCGTCGAACGATGGACGTCCTCTATCTTGTGTGCGTCATGGTCGGCGGCACCGCCTTCGTCCTGATCTCCGCCATCATCCCCTGGGCGGTGTTCACGCGCTACGTGCTCAACAGCGCCGCATCCTGGCCCGAGCCGCTCGCGGTGCTCTTGACCATCGTGCTGACCTTCATCGGCGCCGCCGCGGCCTACCGGCTCAATTTGCATATGAACATCTCCTATTTCGCCGATCGTCTGCCACCGCCATGGCGCACCCTGCTCGACATCGTCGTTCAGCTGCTGATGGCAATGATTGCGGTCTTCATGATCGTCTGGGGCGAGCGGCTCGTCGAAGTCACTTGGCACAATACCATCGCCGATTTCCCGTTCCTGTCGGTCGGGGTCACCTATCTGCCGATTCCGATCGGCGGCGCTTGCCTGCTGCTGTTCATCATCGAACGCATCTTGCTCGGGCTTCCGTCCGATCCGCTTCTTCACCATCACGATGCCGCGCCGTTCGAGTGATCGGGCAAGAGGCAGACCATGGATATCTTCATCCTGCTTGGGACTATGCTGGTCTGCTTCGTCATCGGCATGCCCATTGCCTATTCGCTGGCGATGGCGGCGATCGCCGGCGCGCTTTCGATCGGCATTCCGCTTGAAGCCTTGATGCTGAAAATCTCCGACGGCGTCAGCAAGGTCGCGATGCTGACGATCCCGTTTTTCGTACTCGCAGGCGCGATCATGGCCGAAGGCGGGATGGCGCGGCGGCTGGTCGCCTTCGCCGACGTGCTGGTGGGATTTACGCGGCTGCGTGGCGGACTTTCCATCGTCAACGTGCTGGCGACGACGTTCTTGAGCGGCATTTCCGGCTCCGCGGTGGCCGATACGTCCGCGATCGGCTCGGTGATGATCCCGCAAATGGAGAAGGCCGGATATCCTCGCGTGTTCGCAACCAATCTGACCATCACTGCTTCGGTGCAGGCGCTGCTGGTCCCGCCGAGCCACAACGCGGTGCTGTATTCGCTGGCGACCGGCGGCACGATTTCGATCAGCGCGTTATTCATGGCTGGCGTGTTTCCAGGCCTCCTGCTCGGGTTCTCGCTGATCATCCTTTGCCTTGTCGTCGCCTACCGGGAAAGCCATCCGCGCGGACAGACCGTACCGGCCAAGGACGCGCTGCGGATCACTATTGATGCCGCCTGGGGACTGATCACGCTGGTCATCATTTTGGGCGGCATTCTGGGCGGTATCTTCACCGCCATCGAAGCCGGTGCCGTGGCCTGCCTGTGGGCGTTCTTCGTGACGATGTTCATCTATCGCGACTATCGCTGGCGCGACCTGCCGGTTCTCTTGCACCGGACGCTGCGCACGGTGGCGATGGTGCTGACCTTGATCGCATGCGCTTCCAGCGTCGGCTACATCATGGCGCTGACGCAAATGCCGGCAAAAATGACGGCATTCTTCCTTTCGATCTCCAGCAACAAATACGTCATTCTGTTCCTGATCAACATCCTGCTGCTCGTGCTCGGCACGCTCGTCGACATGGCGCCGTCGATCTTGATCGCGACCCCGATCCTGCTGCCGGTGATGCAGAATTTCGGCGTCAACCCGGTTCACTTTGGCATGATCATGCTGCTCAATCTCGGCATCGGGCTGTGCCATCCGCCGGTCGGATCGATCCTGTTCGTCGGCTGCGCGGTCGGCAAGGTCACGATCGAGCAGGTCATGCGCAAGATCTGGCCGTTCTACGCGGTCATGTTCCTGGTGTTGATGTTCGTCACCTATATTCCCGAAATATCCCTGTGGCTGCCGCGGCAGGTGCTGCGGTAAGCTTCCGGACCATCCGCATCCCAGAAGGCGCCCATGAAGATCGTCGATCTCAGCCGCGAGCTCCATCACCGGTCTGTGACCTATCCGGGCCATCCGCCTGTGATCCACGGCATCTGGAAGAACCACGAGGAGGCGTTCGCCGAGTCCAAAAACGTATACGGGCTCTCCTCGATGTTCATCTCGATGCCCGACCATGGCGGCACGCATATCGATGCTCCCAGGCATTTCGGCCCGCACGGCATCCCGATCAACGAATACCCGCTGGAAAAATGCATCGTGCCGGGCATCTGCATCGATCTGCGGCACATCGCGCCGCGCGCCGAGATCACGCCCGCCGATCTCGAAGCGGCGGTGAAGAAGGCAGGCTTAGCGGTCCCGAAGGGCGGCACGGTTCTGCTCTGCACCGGCCATCACGAACGCACCTTCCCGCGCAAGGAATATTCGACCGACAATTCCGGCGTCAATGTCGCCGCGACCGAATGGCTGGCGAAGCAAGGCATCGTGCATTTCGGCATCGACTCGATGCGGCCCGGACCCGATGGCGACGTGAATCTGCTGGTCCACAAGGCGTGCTTCGATCTCGACATCACCCACATCGAGAGCCTGTGCAATCTGGAGGTGCTGCTCGGCCGAGGCCCCTTCACCTTCATTGGGCTACCGATGAAGTGGCGCGAGGGCACGGCTTCGCCGATCCGCGCCGTGGCGGTGTTTGATATGTGAAGTCGCGATGTCGCGCCCCCCGAGAAAAAAGCCATGCACGATGATGTAGCCACGTTTCGATCGCGCCGAACCATTCTGCGAACCGCGGCCCTGCTGATCGGTGCGGCCGCAACTTCCGGCCTTGGCCTGAGGCGCGCGCAAGCGGCGGGCTATCCCGAACGCCCCATCAAGATCATTGTCCCCTTTGCGCCAGCTGGGCCGACCGACATCATGGCGCGCATTCTCGCGACCCATCTCGGCGAGGCTCTTTCCGGCACCGTCGTTGTCGAGAACCGGCCCGGCGCCGGCGGCAATATCGGGATCGGTATCGCGGCCCATGCCGAGCCCGATGGCTATACGCTCCTGATCACCTCGAGCGCCTATGTCGTCAATCCCGGCCTGTACGCCAAGATTCCCTACGATCCATTCAAGGATTTTGCGGCCATTGCCGAGCTTGGCACCTCGCCCAATGTGATCCTGGTCAATCCGCAGCTCAGTGTGAGCTCGATCGCCGATCTGATCGCGCGTGCCAAGAAAAATCCGAACGAGCTGAACTATGCGAGCCCCGGGATCGGTACTACCCCGCATCTTTCCGGCGAGCTCTTCAAAGTTATCTGCGGCATCAATATGACTCATGTGCCTTTTTCCGGCGCGGGTCCGGCGATCCAGGCGATCCTCAGCGGCACCACGCAAGTTGCTTTCGCAGCACTGCCACCGGCGCATCCGCATATCGAGTCCGGCGCCTTGAAGGCGCTGGCCATCACCGGCGCCCACCGTTGGTTCGATCTGCCCGATGTGCCGACCATGGTCGAGCTCGGCTACAAGGATTTCATCTCCGATACCTTCCAGGGTTTCCTGGCACCCTCGAAAACCCCACCCGCCATCGTCGAGCTGGTGTCGGCCAGGTCGATCGGGATCTTGAAGACGCCGAAGGTATCAGAGCAGTTGCGCAACGACGGTTTTGAGGTCCTCGCCAATGGACCCGACGGCATGAGGAAACGCATCGAGGACGAAGTGCCGAAATGGCGCGATATCATCGCCAAGGCCGGCATTCGGCCGGTCTGACCAAATCCAAGAAAAGGCCGGAGGAGCGCCATGGCGCGAAAGCTGATCGATATTTCCGTCCCCCTGCAGAACGACGTGCCGGCCGATCCGCCCGGCAACCATCCGACCATCCAATATATCGATCACCAGCAGGGCCTGCCCCGCATGCTGCAGTTCTTCGAAGGCCTGAAGGCCGAGGACCTTCCGGACGGCCAGGGCTGGGCCGTGGAACAGGTGCAGCTATCGACCCACAACGGCACGCATCTGGACGCGCCCTGGCATTTTCACCCCACCATGAACCGCGGCGAGCGCTCGTGGACCATCGATGAAGTTCCGCTGGAGTGGTGCCTGCAGCCTGGCGTGAAGCTCGACTTCCGCCATCTGCCAGACGGCTATGTCGCGACCGCCAAGGACGTCGAAAACGAACTGAAGCGGATCGGGCACACGCTGTCGCCGCTGGAGATTGTCGTGGTCAATACCAGCGCCGGCGCCAAATACGGACAGAAGGATTACGTCACCTCCGGCTGCGGGATGGGTTATGAGGCGACGATGTATCTGCTCGAGCGCGGCGTGCGGCTGACCGGGATCGATGGCTGGAGCTGGGATGCGCCTTTCGTCTATACCGCTAAGAAATACGCCGAGACCAAGGACGCGAGCCTGATCTGGGAAGGCCACAAGGCCGGCCGTCACATCGGCTATTGCCATATCGAGAAGCTGCACAATCTGGAGCTTTTGCCCTCGACCGGCTTCATGGTGTCGTGTTTTCCCGTCAAGATCGAGCGGGCGTCGGCGGGCTGGACCCGCGCGGTCGCCATCCTCGAGGGCTAAAATCCGTCAGGCCGAGGAACCGTCCGCGACCCGGCGCCATCCATAGACGCGCCCGAAAAGCCCGCCTAAACTGCCCTCTGTAACCGCTAACGCCGGGACTACCGGTTCAAATGGACGGCGGCGCAACCGCCGGCAATCCACGGGAGGAAATCATGGATCAACTTCGGCGGATTAGCCGCTCTGTCACGCTCCTGACTGCCGCTATCGCTATCCCGGTCGCCCTGGCGGCACCGGCATGCGCGGAAGACACTTTCAAACTCGGCGTCGTGACGTTCCTGTCTGGCCCTGCCGCCGACAGTTTTGGCGTGCCGGCCCGCAACGGCGGTCAATTCGTGATCGACGAATTGAACAAGGGGTCCGCGCCAGCACCCTACGACAAGGTCGGGTTCGGCGGCATGAAAATCGAGCCCGTCGTTATCGACGAGAACGGCGGCGCGACCAAGCAGGTCCAGGAGCTGCGCAATCTCTATGAGCGCGACAATGTCGATGTTGTGCTCGGCTACATCGGCTCCGGCGATTGCCTCGCGGTAGCGCCGATTGCCGAAGAACTGAAGAAGATGCTGGTGCTGATGGATTGCGGCACGCCGCGCATCTTCGAAGAGGCGAAATACAATTATGTATTCCGCACGGCTGCCCACGCCACGATGGATAACGTCGGTCTGATCAGGTACATGAAAGCCAAGAACATCAAGATGGACACGCTGTCCGCCATCAACCAGGACTACGCCTGGGGTCAGGATAGCCGGGCCGATTTCGTCGCCGCTGCCGGACAGCTTTATCCCGACGCAAAGCTGCAGGCTGACCTCTTGCCGAAGTTCGGCGCCGGCCAATATGGCACCGAGATCTCCGCGCTGGTCAGCGCGGGCTCCGACGTTGTCTATTCAAGCCTTTGGGGCGGCGATCTGCAGGCCTTCATCCTGCAGGCCACTCCCCGCGGCCTGCCGAAGCGCAGCCAGTTGGTGCTCAGCGCCGCCGATCACGTCTTGCCGCCGCTCGGCGACAAGATGCCCGACGGCACGATCATCGGCGCGCGCGGCGCTTATGGTCTGATGTCGCAGAAATCGCCGGTCAACGACTGGTTCTTCAAGGGCTACCAGAACGTCAATGGCGTCTATCCGGTTCAGGCGGCCTACCGCATCGCGCAGTCGATCCTTGGATTGAAAACCGCGGTCGAGAAGGCGATGGCCAAGAACGGTGGGAAAAAGCCCTCGACCGATGAGCTGATCGCGGCAATGACGGGGCTCGAGTGGCAATCGCCCGGCGGGCTCATTCAGATGAAGCTTGCCGACGGCCATCAGGCGATCCAGCCGATCGCCTTCAGCCGCACCAAATACAATCCGGACTTGCGACGGGTCGATCTGGTCGACATCCAGTACTTCGCGGCCGAATGCGTCAATCCGCCCGCGGGCGTGAAATCGATCGAGTGGATCAAGGCCGGGATGGCTGGCGCCAAGTGCAACTAGGCGGCGGCCGCCACTGAAGCAAGGGGCAGGCGGCGTGAGCAGAACGCTCGCGCCGCGGTCCGCTGCCCGCGACTATCGGCCTTCGCCCGCAACGATCGGCATCACGACGCCATGAACCTGTTTCTGAAGATTGTTCTCGACGGGCTGATCGAGGCTTCCTGGCTGTTCGTTGTCGCCCTGGGGCTGACGCTGGTATTCGGCGTGCTCAAGATTCTCAACATCGCCCATGGCAGCTTTTACGCACTCGGCGCCTATGTCGCGGCGACAGCCGTCACCATCGCCGCCGCCTACAGCCTGCCGCCCGCCCTCGGCTTTGTCGCGATGCTGCTTTCCGTCGCCCTGATCGCCTCAGTGGTCGGCTTGCTGCTCGAACGCGGCCTCTTGAAGATGTTCTATGGCCGCGACGAAGTGGTGTTGTTGCTGGTGACCTATGCGGTGTTTCTCATCCTGGAGGACACCACCAAACTGATCTGGGGCGTAAACCCGATCTATGCTTCTCAGCCCTATGAGCTGTTCGGCAATGCCGAATTCGCCGGTCTCAACTACGTCGGCTACGACCTCCTGCTGATTCCAGCTTCCGCCGCCATTGGGCTCGCGGTCTGGTTCGGCCTCAATCGCACCGTGATGGGCAAGATCGTGCTGGCCGTGATCCACAACGAGGAAATGAGCGTCAGCATGGGCGTCAGGGTGAACCGCGTCTACGCGGCGGCCTTTGCCTTCGGTGTATTGCTGGCCGCGCTGGCGGGCGCGCTGACGGCGCCCAAGATATCCATGCAGCCGGGCTTGAGTTCGGATGTCATCATATTGAGCTTTGCGATTGTGGTGATCGGAGGGTTGGGCAGCGTCGAAGGCGCGGCCGTCGGCGCCATTCTTGTCGGGCTCGCGCGCGCAGCTTCCGTACATCTGATGCCGCAGGCCGAATTGTTCGTGATCTACCTGATCATGGCGGCGGTGTTGATGTTTCGTCCCGAGGGCTTGTTCAAGCGCGAGACGGCGAGGCGAATCTGATGAGGCCGTCTCGCTACCACCCTCTCGTCATGATCCTGCCCGTGATCGCTGCAACCCTGTTCGGCCGCGCGCTGCCGACGTGGACTTTGTCGCTCGCAACCGTCGCCGCCTCCAACGCCCTGGTCGCGCTCGGCATCGTGGTGTTGGCGCGCACAGGTAACGTCTCGTTCGGACAGGGATTGTTCTTTGCCGCGGGCGGCTATGGCGTTGCGCTGATCGCGAACAATTGGGGCATCACCGACGCGGTGGCGCAGATGCTGATCGGCGCCGTCTGCGGCGGCCTGCTTGGCCTTGTGGTCGGTCCGCTGATTGCCCGCTACAGCGGGATTTTTTTCGGCATGCTGACGCTCGCGCTGTCGATGGTTTTCTATGGTGCGCTGGTCAAGACGACCGTGCTCGGCGGATCCGATGGCTTCAATGTCGTGCGCCCGAGCCTGTTCGGCATCAGCTTCGCCGATCCGCGCGAGGCGGATTTCATGCTGTACGCCGTCTCGGTGGTCACCACCGGGCTTGCCGGCATCGCCGCAACGGTTCTGTTCCGCTCCGAATTCGGCCTTGCCAGCCTTGCGGTTCGCGAAAACAACCTGCGCGTCGAGTACCTCGGCATCTCGGCCAACCGGATCATCACCATCAACTTCGTTATCGCAGCGGTCTTCGCGGGCGCCAGCGGCGCGTTCGCGCTGATGGCGCAACGGCATATCGATCCGCAATTCGCCTACTGGACCACGTCGGGTGAATTCGTCTTTGTCGCGGTGCTCGCGGGATACCAAAGCGTTGCCGCCGTGTTCGTCGCCTCGCTGGCGCTCGAACTGGTTCGCTCGTTCTCGAATCTGTATCTTCCCAACACTTGGCAGCTCGTCCTTGGCGTCTTCCTGCTCGCCGTCATCCTGTTTCTGCCGCGCGGCATCGGCTCGCTCTGGACCAGACAACGGCGCAAGCGAGGCGAACCCTCCGCTGCGACGTCAGCCGCCGAAGAAGGGATAGCGTCGTGAGCACCGTATTGTCCGTGCGCGGATTAGATAAAAGATTTGGCGCGGTAGTCGCCGCGGACGCCTTGTCGATCGACATCGCACCCGGCCAAAAGGTCAGTCTGATCGGCGCCAACGGCGCGGGCAAGACAACCTTCGTCAACATGGTGACCGGATATTTAAAGCCTGATCGCGGCTCGATCGCGCTTGACGGGGTCGACATCGGCAAGCGTTCGCCAAGAAGCGTGGCGCGGCTCGGCATCTCGCGCTCGTTTCAGATTCCGCAATTATTCATTGAACTCACCGCGGCTGAGAATCTGGCCGTGGCCGTCTCCGGCATGCATGCCAAAACCCTTTCGCTGCATTCGCCAGCGGAGGCACGAGGCCGCCACGACAAGGCGATCGAGTTGCTGCAGCGGTTTGGTCTCGCCAATCTAGCCGACCGACCGATCTCCGAGCTTGCGGGCGGCGTTCGCAAGCTGATCGATATTGCGATGGCTCTGGTCCGCCGGCCGAAACTGCTGCTGCTCGACGAGCCGACCTCAGGCGTCTCGGCGGAAGAGAAATTCGCCACAATGGATCGCGTGATCCATGCGGTTGCCCCCGACGCTGCCACTATCGTGTTCGTCGAGCACGACATGGAGATCGTCGGCCGCTATGCCGACCGGGTGGTGGCGTTCTATAGCGGCCGCATTCTCGCCGACGGCAACCCCCAGGATGTCCTGAAAGATCCGGAAGTGCGCCGCTACGTCACCGGAGGCGTGCGATGAGTGCCGCGCCGGTCTTGCTCGAGATCGAGAATCTGGTGGTCGATATCCGCTCGATGACGGCGCTGCGCGGCTTTTCCATGAAGATCGCCAGGGGCGCCATGGTAAGCCTCGTCGGCCGCAATGGCGCCGGCAAAACCACGCTGATGCGTTCGATCATGGGGCATCTGAAACCGGCACGGGGCATCGTCCGCTTCGACGGGGGCGATCTATCTGCACGGCCACGTCACGTTCGTGCAGCCTTGGGAATTGGCTACATGCCGGAAGACCGCTGCCTGGTGCCGCAGCTCACCGTCGAGGAAAACATCCTGTTGCCGTTGTGGGTCGCCAAGCATCTCGACCGCAAGGCACGGCTCGACTTCGTCTATCAGGTGATCGGCGAGCTCGCCGAGATGCGCGACCGCAAGGCGCTGCTGCTCAGCGGAGGCCAGCAGAAGCTGGTGGCGCTTGGCCGCGCGCTTGCCATCGGCACCAAATGTCTGCTGCTCGACGAACCGTTCGAAGGGATTGCGCCCGCACTTTCCGAACGGTTGTCCGAGGTTCTTGCGTCGCTGCGGGGCAAGGACCTCACCCTCTTGATGGCGCAATCCGACATGAATCATTCGCGGGAATTGATCGATATCGAGTTTAGAATCGAACGCGGCGCCAATCTGGCGGCTGGATGAACCGAACTATCTATCTATTTACCCTCAGCGGCAGACCACGCCGATGTGTTGCTGGGTGGGTCAACTTGTCCGCTATTGTCGGCCCTGACGGTCTGCATTTGGTTGCCCGGCCGCGCGATTTGCGTCGGCCCGGTTACCGGCGGTGGATTGCCGACGAATTCGGCCTGCACCGCTTGCGAAATCCACTCCGAAGCGGCCGGATAGCTCAGGACCAGGCCGACTAGCACCAGCACAATGACGCCGTGAACCACGAGAATGGCTGAGGTCCAGTTCCACAAGAAGCGGCGGTCGGACGGGCCCAAATCGTTGGGAGAACGCTGCATGGATGCCTCCTGAGCGTAGGTTGCACCGATGCTGATAGCCTGGGACTTTGCACGCGAATGCGATCTGAATCACATTTGGGCGGAATTCTTTTCGACAGTCAGGTTCCAACTGACGCTAAATTTTCTCAAAGGCAAATATGAATCATCGTAAACGCGTGCTTATGCATCCTCGCCCGATCCGGCCTCGACAAGTTCGCGGAGCGAGGCGACATCCAGCACGACGATCGCCCCGTGCTCGAGGCGAACCCAGTTCCGGGCGGCCCAGGCGCGCAACTGCTTGTTGATGCTTTCCCGGGTCATGCCGACCATCTCGCTGATCTCCTGCTGGGTGATGGCGATGGTTCGCCCTGCCGGCGCGAGTTTGTGCTTCTCGGTCAGGCGCAGTAGCGCGCTGGCGAGCCGGCCCGGCAAATTCTGCAGGATGACTTCTTCCACCTGGTCGCTGGTCCAACGCAGCCGTGTGCACAATAGCTCGATGAACTTCATCGCCAGCGCCGGCTGACTTCGGACAAAGGGGATGAAGTCGCGGCGGTCGATGACATAGATTTCGCAATTGGAGTTTGCGGTCGCATCCGCCGTCCGCGCTAGCCCGTCGAGCACAGCGACTTCCCCGAATATCTCGCCCGGACCGATGAGATTTAGTATGGCGCTGCGGCCGTCCGGGGAGGAAACGCTGATCTTGATCGTCCCGCTGATCACCACGATCAGGCTGTTGCCGGGATCGCCCTTGGAGACGATCGTGGTTCCCCGCTTCAGCGTGGTGTGCTTGGCGTAGCGGCAGAGCTGGTCGAGCGCCTCGGGATCAAGATCGCAAAAAATCGGCTGCTTGCGCAGCACCGACAATTTACTGCTCACCACGCGGCGCGCATCTCCCGTCTTGTCCGCGCCGGGGACAGCTTCAGCTATGGGCCTCTCTGGAGCCATTCACCGATTGCCTTTCTCGCGAGAAAGCACGCTACCACCGGCGGTGGAGGCTGATAAAAGCAAGATGGAACCAAGGCGCCACCTTGCAAGAACTTGGCTTGCAAGAATTTAGCCAAACCGCGAACCACTAGATGCAACCATAGCAAGCCCGAACAGGTTGACCAAGTGAAGTATAGCCGCAGCGGGTCGGCGTTTTTCTCCCCGGTACCATCGATTGTCGCAAAATCTTGGCAGGCGCGTGAACTACTTCAAATTGTATGTATACAAATGAACATTCCCTGGATGCCAAAACAGGTGCTTGAGCATCCTGGAACGCGCGAACGCCGGCATCTCGCCTCATTCGTTGGCGATACCCGTTTCCTTGATCACGCGGGCATATTTGGCGAGTTGATCCCGCGTCATGACACCGAGTTCCTCGGGCGAGCTGCCGCGCACGGCAAAGCCTAACTCCTCAAGCTTGCGGCGGACCTCCGCGTCGCCGATCGCTTTCACGACTTCGGCGTTCAGCCGGACAACGATTTCCTTGGGCGTCCCGGCAGGCGCGAGCATCGCAAACCAGGAATTGAAGAAGAAGCCGGGCAGACCGGACTCCGAGACCGTCGGTACATCGGGGAATTGCGGCAAGCGATTTTCGGTGGTCACCCCAATCAGTTTGAGCTGTCCGCCCCGCACCAGCGCCGCGACCGTCCCGAGCCCCTGAAAGCCGACCGGAATTTGGCCGGCGGCGACATCGGTCGCAGCTTGCGTTGCGCCCTTATAGGGCACATGGGTCAGCGAGATGCCGGCCGCGGAGGCAAACATCGCCATCGCCAGATGCTGCGGGCTGCCAGGCCCGCCGGAACCGTAGTCGATCTTGCCGGGCGCCGCCTTGGCAGCAGCGATAAGGTCGGCCGCGGTTTTGAAGCTCGTCTGATTGCCCGCGATCAGCCCCCATTCCACGGTCGCGACCAGCGACACCGGCTCGAAATCCTTCAAAATGTCCCAGCGCATTTTTGACTGCAGGTTCGGCACCATGGTCATGATGCTGTCGTTGAAGCCGCCAATCGTGTAGCCGTCCGGCTCGGCACGCGCGACCTGCTCGGCCCCGATCAACCCGGACGCGCCGGGCAGATTCAGGATCACGAATTGCTGGCCCATATTGTCGGCCATCTTCTGCGTCACGATCCGTGCTGCGACATCGACCGCGCTCGCCGCCGCAAGCGGCACGATCATCTTGATGGGCCGGTCGGGATAGTTCGCCTGCGCGAGACAGCTGGAGCTGCCGGCAACAAGCGCAAGCAGCGGAACGGACCAACCAAGCGGGCGCATATTTCCCCCTTTTTATCGACCGGACGGGCATTTTCGGCTAACCGCCGTCTTCAATGAAAGATTGCCCCCGCGTTTCGCACTTGGCAATGCGCCGCTTTGGGCCGAGGGCAACGCCTCGGAGGCCCCGCCGAAGGTTGCCGGGTCTGGCGGGAACTATAGTATTGTCGCTCCGGGCCTGAGGCCCGCCACCGCAAAGCAGTCATGCCGCCGTCCCGGAAATCAGCATCCAAACCCGCTTCCCGCGCCAAACCAGCGCGGCCGCGGCAACGCCCCTCGCCCAATCCCCGGCTGAACGCCTCAATGGCGTGCGATACCGCTTTCCGCGTCGTCGCCCGGCGCCACCTCGAAAATCTCTGCGCAAATCAGCAAGCAACCTGCAATGGCGACCCGACCGCGCTGCACCAGATGCGTATCGCTCTGACGCACCTGCGCACCGCCATCCGGTTCTTCTCGCCGATGGTCAATGACCCGATCCGTGACGAAATAAGAGACGAGCTGAAATGGCTGAATAGCGAGCTCGGCGCCGTGCGCGACCTAGATGTCGCGGTCGAGCGGATCAAGTCGCTCAACAACAAGCGGCCGCAAGCGCTGCCCGCCTTTCACTCGTGGAATGAGAAACGCGCGGACGGTCATCGCCATCTGGCGCGGATGCTTCGCTCCGTGAGGTACGGGTGGCTGATCGAGCAAGCTTCCGGCTGGATCGAAAATGGACCCTGGTCCACGAAGACGGGCAAGCAGGCCGCCAGGCAGCGTGCCGCTCCGATCGGCGCCTATAGCGCGGAAAAGATCACCGAATGGGAGGAGGAGCTTCTGAAGAAGAGCCGCAAGCTTCGCAAGATGGGAACGAAGCAACGGCACGGCCTGCGCCTCCTCAACAAGAGGCTCACCTATTCCATCGATTCCCTCGAAGACCTCTTCGCAGACAAGAGATTTTCCAAGCAGAAAACCGCGCTGAAGCAGCTGCGCAAGGCACAAAGATCGCTGGGAGAGTTGAACGACGGCGCAAGAGGCCACGCGCTCGCGACTGAGCTGCAGCAGAATGGCGTGCAAACGCCGTTGCAATTCCTCGGCCCCAAGCGAAAAAAACGGCTGCTGAAAAAGGCGGCCAAGTCGTATCGCAAGCTGGGGACGCTGAAGCAATAACCACCGTCGCGTTCGGACGAGGCCGCTTACAGTAACTTCCCGTCCTGCCCAAAGAACGGATGTGGGCCGTCGAACTGGCCGATCGGCACCTGATGCGTGACCACGCGGCCAAACGCCTCCCCCGGAAACCAGCAGTGGAGATGAAAGGCCGGCGGCTCGACCTTGAACGAGGGCTCGCGCAGATGGTCCAGATCGAGATCGACCGCGTGGTTGGGCGCCGGACAGATCGTGGTCAGCACGCCTGCGAACATGGTCAATGTCGCGCGGTGAACATGGCCGGTGGCGATCAGTCGCACGCGCGGATGGCGCCGGATGACCGGCGTGAGTTTTTCGGCGTTACGCAGATTCTGGCGATCCATGTGCCAGATGCCTGCGATGAACGGCGGATGATGCAGGAACAGCAGCGCCGGGCGGTCCGCGTGAGATGCGAGCGTCGCATCCAGCCAATGCAACGTGGACGCTTCGAGTTCGCCATGCGGCTTGCCGGCAACGCTGGAATCCAGCAGCAGCAGATCGAGCCCGCCGGCTTCGATCTTCTGGTTTAGCGGGCCCGACGAAAACGCGTAGGGGCTTTCCGGAAACGCTGCGCGCATCATGTCGCGGGAGTCATGATTGCCGGGAATCCCGGCCAACGGCAGTTTCAGCGGCACCAGCAGGCGCTTGAGGTGCTCGTATTCTTCCGGTGTCGGCGTGTCCGCGAGATCGCCTGAAATCACTACGAAGTCGGGCATTGGCGTGAATTCATTCAAGGCGGCCACGCAGCGCTCCAACGCCTTCGCGGTGTCGACGCGGCCATAAGCCAATGCGCCCGGCGGCTTGATATGCAGGTCAGAAATCTGGGCAATACGAATGGGCTTTGAGGGCATCGATCTTCAGTTTTCCGGGGGCAGCAGTCGCACGGCTTGCGGCGCAATCGAAAGCCCGACCCGTTCGCTAGCCATGACTTGGACAGTGTTTGGCGCGTCGACGGTGAGCAGTTTATCGGATGCGCCACTGACCACCATCCGCTGCCGGTCGCCGACGAAGCTGACGCTGTCGATGGTTCCGCAAAGCGGCGCGCTGGCGGCCTCAACGATCGCGATCGTTTCGGGACGGATCATGGCGACGGCTAGAGGCAGGCTCGTATCGCCGCCGATCGGTTGCCGCCCTCCCGGGAGCACGAGATGGCCATTTTCGAGCGGCGCTTCAATGATGTTCGCGGCCCCAATGAATTCGGCGACAAAGCGGCTATTTGGGGCAAAATAAATCTCGCGCGGGTTGCCGATCTGGACGATCGCACCCTTGCGCATGACGACGATGCGGTCGCCGAGCTCCATCGCCTCGGACTGGTCATGAGTCACATAGATCGCGGTGATGCCGAGCGCGCGTAGCAACCGATTAAGTTCGCCGCGCAGACGATCGCGCAACGCAGCATCGAGCGCGGTCAGCGGTTCATCGAGCAAAAGGATTCCCGGCCGGATCGCTACCGCGCGCGCCAGCGCCACGCGCTGGCGCTGGCCGCCGGAGAGCTGGTGGATCCTGCGGTGCTCAAGTCCGCTGATGTTGGTCAGCGCGACCAGCTCGGCGACGCGCGAGGCGCGCTCGTTCTTGGAAACGCCCCGGATTTTCAGCCCGTAGCCGATATTGTCGGCGACGCTCATGTTGGGGAACAGGGCGTAGGACTGAAACACCATGCCGACGTTTCGCTTCTCGATCGGCACCGATGTCATGTCCTTGCCGTCGAACAGTACCTTGCCGCCGACATCCGGCAATTCGAGACCGGCAATGATGCGCAGCATCGTGGTCTTGCCGCAGCCGGAAGGACCGAGCAGCACCAGCGTTTCGCCGCGCGCGATCTCGAGCGTGGCGGGCTCAAGCGCCCGGGTGCCGTCGACGAAGGTCTTGCCGCAACCCTCGACGCGCACCGCGGCGCCATGGCCGGCGGCGGCGCTCATCTCGCCTGCTCCCCATCGGCGAACAGTTGCATCGCGACCAGGAGCGGGATGATCATGACAAAGAAGATCAGCGTATAGGCCGAGGCGACTTCCAGCCGCATCGAGGCGTAGCTGTCGGCAAGCCCGATCGGCAGTGTCTTGGTGAGCGGCGTATGCAGCATCCAGGTCAGGTTGAACTCGCCGAGCGACAACGTCACCACCATCAGGGCGCCGGCAAGGATTCCCGGCAGCGCATTGGGAACGATCACACCGCAAAAGCGCCGCCACGGCGGCGCCCCCAGGGAGGCGGCGCCTTCGTCGAGCGTCTTGATGTCGATAGTTGCGAATATCGCCATCACGGAGCGCACCATGAACGGCATGGTGAAGATGACGTGGCCTGTGAGGATGAACAGCCAGGATCGGCGGAATTCGCCAAAACCTTGATAAGTGAGCAGCAACGCCAGCGCGATCGCGAGGCCGGGGATCGCCAGCGGCAACGTGATGATTTCCTCGACCACGCGCGCCAATCGCCCTCCCCGCACATGCAAGGCGTAAGCGGCGGGAACGCCGGCGATCAAGGTGACGGCAAGCGTTGCGAATGCGATCAGGAACGACAGCCCGATGGTGCCGGCATAGAGATCGAAGACCTGCGCCACCCATTGCAGGGTGATCCCTGAGGAAATGCCGCGAAAATAGTTCACGGTAACGCCGGCGGAGATCGACAGCCCCGCGGGCAATACCAGGAACGCGGCAACGAGTAATGTGAAGATGAGTTGGGCGGTGAAGATCAGGCGGTCGCGCATGGCTTTATCCGGCCGCCGCGACCGCGCTGCCGCTGAACGAGCGGGCGAGCGCGAGGATGAACCAGGTGATGAGGCCGAGCCCGACCGACAGGGCCGCCGAGGTCGCGAAGTTCGCGGCCAGCGTGAACTCGGTATAGATCAGCATCGGCAGCACGTCGATGTTGGTCGCGAGCGTAAACGCGGTGCCGAACGCGCCCATCGCGGTCGCAAAGGCAATCGCGCCGGAGGCGACGAAAGCAGGCGCTAAGGCCGGCAGCACGACATCGCGCTGTACCGCCCACGGGCTCGCGCCAAGCGAGCGCGCGGCTTCCTCAAGACCGACGTCGAGCTTCTGCACCGCGGCCATGATGGTGAGGATGACGCGAGGGATCGAGAAATAGAGATAGCCGAGGAACAGCCCGTAGATCGAATAGGCAAAAACGATTTTCTCGCCAAACAGGCGGTTGGAAAAATCGCCGATCAGACCCTGACGTCCTGCGAGCAGGATGATCATGAAGCCGACGACGACGCCGGGAAAGGCGAGCGGAAATGTCAGCATCGCGATCAACACCGCGCGGCCGGGGAAACGATGACGTTGCAAGAACATTCCGGCGATCGTCGCCACGATCAGCGTCACGACCGTGGTCGCGGCAGCAAGTAGGACCGTGTTGATCAGGGTGGCGCGGTAGCGCGGCTCGGTCAAAACAGCCAGATAGCCGGCAAGCCCCTGCGGTCCCTCGGCGCCGGTCACCACCAGCCGCGCCATCGGCAGCAGGAAAAATGCCGCCGTGACCGCGCCAAGCGGCAGCAGGCAGAGCCAGACAAAGGATTTATGCGACATGAAGCGATGGTGCCCCCGCCCTTCAAGCCGGGGATATTGCCTTAGCGGACCTCGGCGAGATAGCGGTCGACAAAGCCTTTTTGCACGTTTTCCATCTCGCCCCAGTCGACGCTCTTGGCGCGGGCGTAGTCGCCGTCAGGCAAGAACTTGTTCTTCACCGCTTCAGGCAATTCGATCGGGCGCGCCGGGCGCAAATAGGCGTTGGTCCAGATCGCCTGGCCCTTGTCGGACAACAGATAGTCCAGCACCTTCTTGGCCTTCTCCTTGTCCGGCGCGTTCTTGACGAGGCCGACGACGTAAGGAAACACCACCGACCCCTCGCAGGGGATCACGAATTCGAAATTGCCCTTCTCCGAATATTTCGCGCGATAGGCGTTGAAATCGTAGTCGAACAGGATCGGCATCTCGCCGGAAACCACCCGGGCATAGGACGTCTGCTTGGGAACGATCGGGTCGTTCTTGCGCAGCTCCTTGAAGAAGGTGATCGCGGGATCGAAATTCGTGGCCGAGCCGCCGAGCGCGAGATTTATCGCTACCGCGCCGACATAGCCAACGGCGGCCGAACTCGGGTCGAGATAGCCGACCATGCCCTTGTAGTCCGGCTTCAAGAGATCCTTCCAGCAGGCCGGCACCGGCTTGCCGCCGAGCGCGTCCTTGTTCACGAACAGGCCGAGCGTGCCGGAGTGAATGGTGGTCCAGTAGCCGTCCGGGTCCTTTAGACCGGCAGGGACCTGATTCCAGTTGACCGGCTTGTAGGGCTCGAGCGCGTCCTGCGCCTTCGCCTTCATGCCGAAGGTGACGCCGAAATAGCCGATGTCGCCGACCGGGTTGCTCTTCTCGGCCAAAATCTGCGCCAGCGCCTGGCCGGAATTCTTGTTGTCGTGAGGAATATCGTAGTTGAGGTCGGCCTTGATGGCCTTGAGCATGGAGGCCCAATCCGCCCATTCCGGCGGGCAGTTGTAACAGATGACGTCGGCGGCTTCGGCCGAATGCCAGGGCGCCAGGAAGGATAGCGCAAGCAAGGTGAGGACTAAGCGGGCGGTCTTCATGAAGGTCGCTCCGATGCGGGATAAGGCGTTCTGGGATCGGGAGATCAGCACCTACGGTCGACCCAGTATAGGGCACGCATGAAGGATTTGCGACGACAGGCCTATTGCTGTGCAGCAAAACTGTGGGGTCCGCTTTGTGCGCCCGTCAGACGACCCCAGCGCATCGGCGATGGCTGCTTTGCAATGATGGCCGCAGCGCCCGCCTTGCAGCGCAACGATCATTGCACGTATCTTGAGCCTAGCCAGACCAGATACCGCCTACCGAAATCACCCGTTCTAAACGGAGATGCTCCATGACCCCTCCCGTGAATGCTCCCGCGATCAAAGTGGTAAAATCGGTCCGCGAACAGGTGAGCGCCGAGGAGTGGCAGACCCGCGTCGACCTCGCGGCCTGCTATCGTTTGACCGCGATGTACGGCATGACCGAGATGATCGCCAACCACATCTCATGCCGCGTTCCAGGCTCGCACGATCACTTCCTGATCAACCCCTATGGGATGCTCTACGAGGAAATCGACGCATCCTGCCTGATCAAGGTCGACCTCGACGGCAAGGTGCTGTTCAATGCCTCGGATTATGGTGTCAACGCCGCAGGCTTCGTCATTCATAGCGCCATTCATATGGCCCGCCAGGACGTCGACTGTGTCGCACATACCCATACCCCGGCCGGCATGGCGGTCTCGGCGATGGAATGCGGTCTACTTCCGCTGGCTCAGACGTCGATGCGGTTTCTCCACATCGCCTATCATGACTTTGAAGGTATCGCCGACGATATCGGCGAGCGCGAGCGGCTGGTGGCCGACCTTGGCGATCACGAAGCGATGGTTCTGCGTAACCACGGACTGCTCGTGGTCGGACGCACCATCCCGGCGACATTCAGCCTGCTCTATCGCATGGAGCGCGCCTGCGAGGTGCAGGTGATGGCGCTGTCCTGCAATACCAAGCTGGTCTACCCACCAAGGGAAGTGCTCGAAAAAACCTTCGACAAGGTGAAGCCGCGCCCCAATCTGCCCAACCGCAACGGCGATCTCGCCTGGCCGGCGCTGCTGCGCAAGCTCGACCGCGTCGATCCGTCGTACCGGAATTAGCCGGGCAGACGAAGCGGCGGCGGTCCCGCTCGCCACCGCGGTCGCCTCGATTCCGCCAGCGCCGTCTCCTCGACCAGGCGAACGACTTAGATTGAGCGCGATGCCGCTGACATAACCTTTCGGCGCCGACCAACCGTTCGGCCGCAAAATCTGCGCAGTCTTCGCAGGCTCGCCCTCACTCGCCCGACATGGTCATGATTTGTGCTAAGGCCATTGCAGAGCAGGCGTTTTGACAATGAAGGAGAAGCGGAATGACCGGACAACCGGCCGAAAAGCTCGGCTATCTCGGGCTTGGAATGATGGGATTTCCGATGGCGCGGCGGCTGCTCAAGGCAGGCTACGGCGTCGCAGTCTGGAACCGGTCGGCGGGCAAGGCGGCGGCGCTGGTAGAGGCCGGTGCAACGCTTGAGGCTCATCCCGGCGAGGTTGCCGCCGCTACGAGCATCCTCTTCATATGTGTCACCGACGCCTCCGCG
The DNA here is from genome assembly GCA_049674245.1 of Bradyrhizobium sp. Classification (GTDB taxonomy): domain Bacteria; phylum Pseudomonadota; class Alphaproteobacteria; order Rhizobiales; family Xanthobacteraceae; genus Bradyrhizobium. Next base: position 20,170 of record JBATYU010000167.1, read on the forward strand.
GTGGAGGAGGTCGTATTTGGCCGCGACGGTCTTGCCGCCGTGCCCGGCGCCGGAAAACTGGTCGTGGATTTTTCATCGATCCACCCTGACGCGGCACGCGATATCGCCGCGCGACTAAAGGCTGCCAACGGCATGGGGTGGATTGACGCCCCGGTCTCCGGCGGCACCAAGGGCGCCGAGGAGGGTACGCTCGCGGTGATGGCCGGAGGCGAGGCCGCCGACATCGAAAGGGTGCGGCCCTATGTGCTCGCGATGGCGCGAAGGCTCACCCATATGGGTCCGACCGGCGCGGGCCAAACCACGAAACTTTGCAATCAGGTGATCGTCGGATGCGCGATGGCGGTGCTCGCGGAAGCGACGCGGCTTGCAGTCAACGCCGGGATCGACGCCGGCCGGCTGCCGGAGGCGTTGACCGGCGGCTTTGCCGATTCCATTCCGCTGCAATTGTTCGTGCCGCGCATGGTGCAAGGCATTCATTCGCCGCCGTTCGGCCATATCGCCACGATGCTGAAGGATCTGGACACCGTGGCCGACGTTGCACGCAGCACCTCGAGCCCGGTGCCGATGGCAACGTTAGCAGGACAATTGTTCAGACTGGCCAAGTCACTACGCGGCGCGGATGCCGATGCGCTGGAGATTTACAAGCTGTCGGCTTCACACATTGGTTGAGGCGGACTTTCTCAGCCTTCAACCTGGCACGGATCCTACATTTGTTGATATCTGGGACCGGTCTTCTTCGTCTGATCCGTGAGCCCGCCGCGCCTGAGCGTTGACTTGCTTTGCAATTGGGCTGAACCGCGCCCTCGAAAAATGCGGCGCATTCGTTGCGCCCGCGGCAGGCGTGACCGGCGCCGATTGAGCCTGCGCCGCCGCGGCAGCCAAGAAACCGATTGCGGCTCCGCCAAGGACCGCTACAAATGCTCTGCGCGTCGAAGTCTGGAAGCTGAGGTTGCGTTGCAATGTACAACCCCGCCGGTATCAAAACATCTCCCGAATTGCCCGTTCCCGGACAAATGAAGGCCTGGGTCCTGGGCGGTCCGGATGAGCTCTTCCTGCGTGACAAGCCAACCCCGGTTCCGGGGCGCGCCGAGGCGCTGGTACGCATCGATGCGGTCGCGATCTGCGCCACCGATCTCGAAATCATCCATTCGGGCTCGCCCGCGAGCATCCAGGGCGGACTACCCTTCAACAAGGACTTTACGCCCGGCCATGAATATATGGGCACAGTCGCAGCGTTAGGGCCTGACGTCGACGAGTTTGCGATCGGCGAGCGTGTCAGCGTCGAAATCCATGCCGGTTGCGGCCAGTGCAAGCGTTGCCGCCAAGGCATGTACACCTCCTGCCTCAACTATGGGAAACCCGAGAAGGGTCACCGCGCCAACGGCTTCACCACCGACGGTGGCTTTGCCGAATACGCCGTCAATCACATCAATACGCTGGTGCGCGTGCCCAACGCCATGAGCGACGCAGAAGCAACCCTGGTCGTCACCGCGGGAACCTCGATGTATGGCCTGACTGAGCTCGGTGGCCTCGTTGCCGGTGAAAGCGTGGTCGTGATCGGACCGGGCCCGATCGGATTGCTTGCGGTTGCCGTTGCCAAAGCGCTCGGTGCGAGCCCGGTGATCCTGACGGGAACACGAAACAAGCGCCTTGCGATCGGCCAGGAATTGGGTGCGGATCGCGTCGTCAATATCAACGACGAAGATGCGGTCGGTATCGTAAGACAGCTGACCGACGGGATCGGCGCGGACTATGTGATCGAATGCGCTGGCACGGAGGCAACCATCAACCAAGCCATCCGCATGACCAATCGCGGCGGCAAAATTTGTCTTGCCGCGTTCCCGCACGAGCCGGTGACGACAGATATCGCGCATCTCGTCAGGAACAACATCTATGTCTACGGCATTCGCGGTGAGGGTCGGAGCGCCACCCATCGCGCGATGGAGCTGATGGCGGAAAAGCGGTTCGATGCGACCAGAATCCACACCCATACGTTCCCGCTCGCCGACCTGCCCACTGCGATCCGTTACGCTCGCGATCGGATCGAAGACGCCATCAAGGTCGTCGTCAGCAATAAGCACGCGGGCGCGATCGGCAGTGCTGCAGCCGAGTAGAAACAAAAAAAGAGCCCGCCCGCAAATGTGGACGGGCTCGTGCCATTACTTCGGAAACGGATTTGGTGCCGCTCGCAGCGGCGCACCTGGACTGAATTCACGCCGTGCAGTAACGCTCCTTGATGTTGTTGCGCGCCTGAAGCCCTTGGCGGGCGATCATGCGACCCCACCGAGATAGAGCCGCTTGACGATGTCGTTCGCTCTCAATTCGTCGACCGAAGCGGCCGCGAGGACGATCTCACCATGGACAATAATGTAACCGCGATCGGCGATCCGGATCGCCTGATTGAAGTTTTGCTCCGCCATGAGCACCGTCAGGCCGAGATGCTGATTGAGCTCGCCGATCTTGGCGATGGTCTGCGAGACCAGCAGCGGCGACAGGCCTACCGAAGGCTCATCGATCAACAACAGGCGCGGCGACGACATCAGTGCGCGCGCGATGGCTAGCATCTGTTGCTGTCCGCCTGACATGGTGCCGGCGAGCTGGCCTTGTAGCCCCTTGAGGGCCGGAAATGTCTCGAAGGCGAGTGCTAGGTTGCGATCGATGTTGCGCCGGGCGGCCTTACGGAACGCTCCGAGCATCAGATTTTCCAACACCGTCAGCTTGGGAAACAGCCGTCGTCCCTCGGGAACCAGCGCCACGCCGAGATCGACGATCGCCTCAGTCGACAGTCTAGTCAGATCGTGTGCCTTTCCGTCGATCGTCAGCGACATGCTTCCGCGCTGTGGCCGAACCAGGCCCGCGACGCACTTCATTAGCGTGCTCTTGCCGTTGCCGTTGGTGCCCAGTAACGCGACGGTCTCGCCGGCCTCGACGTTGAGCGTTACTCCGCGCAGCGCCTTCACGGCGCCGTAACCAGCATCAAGGCCATTGATGGCAAGGCTAAGTGCCAAGGTAGGCCTCCTGCACGCGCTGGTTAGCCATGACTTCGGACGGCGTGCCGATCGCTATGATCCTGCCGGCATCGAGACACATCACGCGGTCCGAAAAACGCATCACCGCCTGCATGATGTGCTCGATCATGATGATGGTGATGTCCTGACCCGCAAGACTCATAAGGAGATCAAGCACCTCGTCGACTTCCGAGCTGGAAAGGCCGGCCATGGCCTCGTCGGAAATCAGAAGTTTTGGGTGCGTCGCCATCGCGCGGGCGAGTTCCATCTTGCGCAATTCCACTTGGCTAAGCTTCGTGGCCGACACGTCTGCCTTTGACGCGAGACCCATCCGCGTCAGGATTGACATCATCGTGTCGCGTCGTTGCGCAGCCGAGACGATTTCGTCCGTGACCGCCGCGAAGTCGAGCGCGACCATGAGGTTTTCGGCAACCGTCATGCTTTTGAACGGCCGCGGTATCTGGAAGCTGCGCGCAATGCCGCGGCGCGTGCGCATATGCGGCTGCAACCGCGTGATGTCCTCGTCACGGAACACCACGGTACCGGCCTCGGTGCGGAATGCGCCGGAAATGCAGTTGATCAGCGTCGTCTTTCCCGAGCCGTTCGGGCCGATGAGGCCGAAGCGCTCTCCCGGGCTAATATCGACGCTAACATTGTCCAGGGCGGTGAAGCCGCCGAAGCGTTTGGTAAGCGCTGATATCCGCAGCAAGGGCGCCTCGGCTTCGGGGGCCATCATCGTTTGCCCTCCTTGCCACGGCCGCGAACCCTGCGGATCAGGCCAATGATGCCCTCTGGCGCGGCCACCACGAACAGCACCAGCATCACACCGAGTACAAGCACATTCACTTCCGACGAGATGGTGACGGTCAGCATTTGTTGCGTAGCACCGAGCAGGATCGCGCCGACGACGGGGCCCATCCAATGCGCAGTACCTCCGA
>JBATYU010000168.1:0-2721 GCA_049674245.1 Bradyrhizobium sp.
CGCTATTGATGGAATAACAATATGAGGAGCCAGAAGACAACAATGACGCCAGTAACCAATGCGGTTCAGGGGCTTCTCTTTCTCGGGTGAGGGCACTAAGGCCATCTCATCACCTCCCGTCCCTAAGGATGCCGGTGCGCGGGGTAGGCACATAGTGCCCACCCCGACGTCGGGGCACTGCTGTAGGGCCGCCGTAAACGATCCTCAGGCGGCTTGTTGTTTGAAGCGCTTGGCAATCTTCGCGATGGTGGCGCGGCTGCAACCAGTCGCGCGCTGGATTGATCCCCAAGACTGCCCAGCGTTGAGCATGCGGGCGATCCCGTCATTGCGCTCTGCATCTTCCGGGCGCCCCTTGTAGCGCCCCTCCGCCTTCGCCTTGGCTTGGCCTTGCGCCTGCCGGCGCCGCCGATCGTCGTAATCCTTGCGGGCGACCGCCGCCAGCATGTCGAGCATCATGCCGTTGATCGCCTCGAACATGCGACCCGTAAACTCGTCGGCGGCATTGGTGGCCATCATCCACGAGGTGGGCAGGTCCAGCGCCACGACGCGCATGCGGCGCGCCGTTAATTCGGCCTTCAGGCGCTCCCAGTCCTCCGCCTTCAGGCGGGACAGGCGATCGACCTGCTCGACGAGAAGGATGTCGCCAGGGTGCGCGTCGGCGAGGAGCCTAAACAGCTCAGGGCGGCTTAGCGTTGCGCCGCTCTCGTTCTCCACGTACCAGGCGGCGATCGTCAGGCCGCGCTCGGCGGCGAAGGCCTGCAGCTGATCCCGGGCGCGGTTCGCGTCCTGGTCGTCGGTCGATGCCCGCAAATAAGCCCGAACGAACATCGAAACCTCCTATTGGTTCAATATGGATGGTTCACATCCATAGTGGTTCATTTTAAATTGTCAAACGGAATTATTGAACCAGTTTCTGAGCGGTTCATTGGGGGTACACCCAAACGAAACCACCATCTTCCGGCGCGCTCGAGATCGAAGCCGCTAGCCACAGGATCGCCTCGATCACTTTTGCGAGGGCGTGCGGCGCCAACGCCGGAACTTGACGGGCGCATGCGCAGTTGACCCGCATGCCCATCACAGAGCCCATCACAGAGCGGAGGGCAAAACGATGTTCATTGTGCAAGGTAAGCCCCGCGAACCCGAAGGGATCGAAAAAGCCACTGCGGATAGCCGAGAAGAAGCCTTGGAGACGGCAAGCGATTTCGTAAATCGATTCCCCTTCGTCACCGTCGTGGCCGACGGCCGAATCTACACGGTGGAGGAATTCGCCATGACCGTAAATCAACGGTCGGTAGGCGCGGTCGCTCGATAGAGATCGCGCCGAATGTCACTGAGGAAATCCGCAGCGAGGCGCGCCGACGCCGCGCATCAGGCGGCCGTTCAGACGACCACGAACGCGAAAGCTGCCCCCATAACGATCAGCGTATTTACGCCTGCGATCGCGATGCCGAGATAAACGTCGGCCATGAGGTTCTCAGACAGGAACTTGGTTTGTCTACTGGACACCGCGCTTCTCCGCGCAATTGTCTACGTCAAGTGGCAGATGGGAATTCGAGGAAAGGTCGAAAAGTATACTTAGGTATTTGTTCCAATTCACGATCTGGACACCGCCGCGATTGGGCACGCTGGCGCGCAGCATTGAGCGTGCTCTTTGCGCCGGTGCGGCAGCGCCAGAGCTTAGGGGTACCACACCCACCGCCGAGCCAGCGCCAGCCCCCGAAGCAAATCCACCACCTGCCAAACAATAGATGAACACCTTTGCCGCCGCGCCGTAGCCGCGCCGGCGCGTTATTTCCGTTTCGGGCTGCCCGCGGAGTACCTGCCAGCGCGGAACGCATCCACGGCCGAACCGCGCGTCGCGCGCGGTTGCCAGAGCACCGGCTGCCGTTTGAACGCATCCCAGAGCCCCGCTATGATTGGCAGCCTAGTGGCTGATCGCAACTGCTCCGGTGTATGCGTAGGAGTGCGAAATGGCGGACAATATCTTTAAGCGGTGGACGTCCAAACGGGTGCGAGAGCTTGATGCTTCGGGTGCTTCCTCTCCGAGATTGCCGGGATGCTCGCTCAGACCGAGGCAGGCCATATGGACCGGAGCGAATTAGGGCCACCAACGGCGATCAACAAGATCACATGGCAGAAAGCCGGACGCGTGACCGAGCCGGGCCGATACATGTTCAGGTTCGGCTGGCTTACTGTTACTGCGGACGATCTGGCGATCTGGTTGCAGTTTCCGGACGCGACATTCACGCTTGTCAGGACCGCTAAGGAAGCCGAAGAAGAATATCGTTTGGGCACGTTCGAGTTGCAGGAAGGTCCGCAAAAAAACGAGTAGCGCTTCATCCTCAACTAAAGGCTCTTTGGAACTACAAGCCTCTGTTAGATCAGCAACAGATACTTCGAGAAAATTGCCCTCCGGGAGACATCGCCATTCTGGAACGTGCGAACAATGTCCTGTTCGCGCCGCTGATTACGCAAAACAATAATATGGCATGCGAAATGGATGTCACCCTGCTTCGCCAACAACCTCCAGGCCAATTGCTTGGCGACGGTGGCGACTTGGATAACCGTCTGAAGACCCTTTTCGATGCACTTCGAAAGCCATCGACGCAGGAAGCCCAGCAGGCGCAGATTCAGCCGTTACCGAACGACGAGCCGATCCACTGCCTTCTTCAAGATGATTCACTAGTACTCAAGGTGAGTGTCGAAACCGATAGATTACTT
>JBATYU010000169.1:0-4018 GCA_049674245.1 Bradyrhizobium sp.
AGTTGATCCTCGACGTTTCCTGGCTGAATCAGCTTGATGATGTTATCTTTGGACACGGCATATCGCTCCTTCGGTGGAGAAGTGGAGGCGTCAAGCACCCCCACGATATGCCGCCTTCCCGATTCCCGCCGTCACCAACTTTGGGCGATAGCTCCGCCGCCGCCAGCCGTTAGTTCTGCCGTCGCGTTCCTATCCCTGGGCGCGACAGTACGCGCAACGGACGGCCTCGGCACATCCAGCCCCCGCCCGGGGCTGTTCCCTTCTGAGGCGCACGAACCAGCGAACTTGACGGAAGCGAGATTGAACCACTCAAAAGAGGAGATGGATATGCGCCGGATCATTGGAGCCGCAGCATTTATGGCTGTCGCTCTTACCGCCGGCCCGGCAACCGCCCACGACTATCCCTACTGTCTGCAAGGTCGGGACTGGGGTTATCCGGGCAATTGTCAATTCACTTACCTCTGGCAATGCGAAGCCACAGCTTCAGGGACTTTTTCGTATTGTGGTACGAACCCCCGTTTTGCATATGGATGGCAGCCGCAACGGCGGCGTGCATATCAGGGGTGGTAAGCCGCGCCGACCGCTGACAGGCCATCTGGCCGCATGGATCGCCGGCGACGCTTGGCCGCGATAGCCCCTGCACGAGTCTAGGAAGGCCCGCTGGTGCGGGTTGTGGGCGCGGGCTCATGGTGGCGGTTCGAATCCGTTACCGCCTTACCAACTCCGGGCCGCGTCATGTACGCGTATCAAACATCTCATCACCCGCCGGTCGCAGTAGCGCATGCATTTGTTATCATTCGTCCCACCACCGGGGTTGACACATCCGCCCACGCAATTTGCGGCTTGATCCTCACATTGCGCCGCGTCTTTCACTGCTTCTGCCGGTGAGTTGAGGAGCACTCCGGTGCCTATGAGGGTGATTGCGAAGAAAAGGTGCCGTGTCATGGTCGAACCTCCTGAGAAAGGCGAGCGGGCCACTCTAAATCCTAACCTCTCGACGAGGTTAAAACCTACTCTTTTCCGATCAGCCCTTGGGCCGCGGTCCGGCTCCTGAAAACGAATCGGGCCGCCCGGCACGAAGCTGGACGGCCCTGAATGTGGCAGCGCGGGACCGAAGCCCCGCCGCGCCAGCCCAACGCCCAACACTCTGCCGTGAACGAAACTCTTTGCCTGAGATCGCGAAGCCTTCCTGAAACAAAGCCGTCCTACCCTTCGCCTTAGCCACACCCATAAGGGAGGACGGAATGCGTTCTCTGGTTTTCGGCGCCATTTTAGTTGCAGTCGCCGCTGTAGGGTTTCACACCCTGATCTCGGCCTCACTTGCTGCTGCTCGGGATGCCAAGGCAGCGACATTTTCCCAACGATTTGCTCCGGTGCTTAAGCCCGCAGCGGCCAATTAACCGAAGCGCGGGACCGAAGCCCCGCGTCCCCATTCTGGTGCTCGATTGTCGGAGGAAGTCAGCTTCCCGCAGTGGCACCTAAAGATACAGAGGATGCGGCCGTCCTTCGGATTTGCCTTGCTGACGAAAAGCTCAGTCTTGGCGCGACAATGGCTGCAGCGGACGACTTCTCCCCGCTGATCAATTGAAATCGTATTCGTGAAGGGCATGGGCGTACCAGGTCGCAAAAAAGCCCTGCCGACGTAAGCCGCCGGCGGGTTCAGTTCAAACTTGCGGCAGTCCTCCCGCCGCGTCGTGGGATTTACCGCGGACCAGTTAAGGAAGGCTTGGGCCAATCCGTGCCTGCGCCAGGGCCCCTGCGCGACTCTAGGAAGGCCGCTGGCGAGTCCGGGAATTGCAGGCTATCGGGTGTAGTGGTCTGGCCGCTAAACGAATCCACACCCGTTTCTGAGTCAGCGCGGGGCTGGCCAGTGCCATCGACCGGGCGATACTTTCGGCCAGCAGGCGGGAGCGCGTCGATGGCGAGTTGGACGTTTTTCGGACGGGTGCGGCCGGAACGGTTTCCAGTCACCTGGGGGACACCGGTCAGCGGACATCTTTCGCAGGCCGATCTCGGATTGGAGGCGGATTTCTCTACGGCAATCCATGTGGGACAGGTCATCGTAACCCTGACGGTCACCAGTGGATCTGCTGACATTCTCTCCTTGAGAAACCTAGCGCTCGATTGTGCCCATGAGCTGACAGATCTGGTTGGGTATGTGTCAGGCTGCTATTTTGACGTGGAGATCGTTTCGGCGGTGTGCCGCGAAACTAGCGAGTGGCACGTGTTCGGTGTTCAAATCCCGGCTCTAGTTCAGCGCAAAAATTTACACCGGGGGCCGGCAATAGATGGAGATCTTGCGCGCGTGGTCCTTGAAAACATACCGGCGCAAATGGTTCTTCGAGATTTTCAGCATGCAATGCGAGACGCCATAGGGACCGGTTTCTTTTGCTATCGGGCTATAGAAGCCATGATGCAGTTTATGAAAAAGGAAAAGATAACAAGCGACAAGCAGGCTTGGATGGAGCTCAACAATTCACTGTCGCTCGATCGTTCCGTATCCGCTAAAATCAAGAGCCACGCCGATTTTCCTCGTCACGGCAAACCATCGAGCATGAGCGATCGGGATCGAGGCGAGGTTTTGCAACTGACAGACGAAATCATCCACCGTTTTCTTGAATACATCCGGCGCGGCAGCGGTCCACTTCCCCGAAACGAATTTCCCGTCCTGACGGCTTAGGCACGGTTTCCCACGCCCTTTTTGTTCTCCGCGGTGCGCTCGTGCGCCGTAAGCGCGGGGCCTGACTTCTCGAACAACAGGCTGACCTAACCTATGTCCGTGCCTCGTCTTCTAAGCGCCTACCTAATGGATACTGAGTTGCAGGATCCGCAAAACTGACGCAGAGTTCGATCAGCGCTGGAAGCTAACTGGCGAATGTCAAAAACAGGGAGCACGCCAATGATCAAGGTAAGCGTTATGTATCCGAATACGCCTGGCGCGCGCTTCGACCACGAGTACTACCGCGATAAGCATATGCCACTCGTGAAAGCTCGCATGGGCGACGCTTGCAAGTCCTATACTGTAGACAAGGGCCTCGCGGGTGGAGCACCCGGAGCTCCCGCGACGTATGTCGGAATGTGTCACATCTTCTGCGACTCGGTCGAGGCATTCCAGGCTGGTTTTGGGCCTCATGCCAAGGAGATCATGGCTGACATCCCAAACTATACCGATCAAGCTCCGGTCATCCAGATCAGTGACGTCGTCGTAGGCTGACGACGCGGGGTCGGTCGGCCGGCGTCTGCAACGAGGAACGGGTCGCCGCGGAGCGGGCTTTTTGAGCGTTGGTGCGCACCTTCAGCTCTTGGACATTTTTTCGCGGCGGTCGCTCGTGTCAGTGGTCGTCCCAGTCGATGCGCGGACGCTATCGCATTAGTTTCCGACGCCTGGTCGAGCTCAAGCTGAAGGGGAAGGGAATCGACGGGTTGCAGAGGCCAGCAGACCGCACATGCTGAAAACAACGCAGAGGATTTGCCGCTTCGCTTCGGCGGGTAGTGTTTGGATTCCATTGGTGGCGGTTTGGAGGACTGGTGATGCTTAGTCGTCCGTTAAGAAGCCCGATTGAGTGGGGCTAGACAGGCGAGGGTGCGCCATAGCGGGAACAGTAACAGGCACAAGAATTCTCTCAGCCAGGCGAGGATGCGGCGGAAGTTGTGGCCGACGGCTGAGAGGATGACGTTGGCGGCATCTCCTGCGCGGCCTTTGAGGTAGCAGCGGCCGAGGTGACCTTCGGCCTTCAGGTGTCCGATGATGGGCTCGATGGCGGAGCGGCGGCGCAGCTCGCGCTTGATGACACCGAAGACGCCGCGCTTTTGGCCGGAGATGAAGACGCGACGGGGATTTTGCGCGTCGTGGCCGCGGTATCCCTTGTCGACATAGGCCCGCTCGATCGAACAGCCGGTGAGTGTCTCGGTGCGGTCAATGATGTCCCGCAAGGTGTGACCGTCGTACGGGTTATCGGGCATCGCCCTGGCGTGCAGCACGAACAGGCCACCGGGAGCCCGGCGGTTGTTGGTGACG
>JBATYU010000170.1:0-8980 GCA_049674245.1 Bradyrhizobium sp.
CGCTCATCCGCATGATCCAGGCGTTCCGGGACTATCAGCGCAATGTCAGCGAATTGTCCCAGCTCAGCGATCGCGAACTGGCCGATATCGGCCTTGATCGCTCGGACATTCCGCGCGTTGCAGCCGGGAACTACAACGGCTGATCTTCCGTCAGCCCAACGGCGAACCGACAACGCCCGCGCCGCGCGCGGGCGTTGTCGTTTTTGGTCAGCTGCACATTCCACTGCGGTGGAAAAGGCGCTACCTGTCTCGATATGACAGGCACCAATTCACCCTCTGATACCGTGCATATCGTCGGTGCGGGCCTTGCGGGCTCCGAAGCCGCCTGGCAGGCCGCCAATGCAGGCGTGCGCGTGGTTCTGCACGAAATGCGCCCCACGCGGATGACGGAAGCGCATCGTACCGGCTCCCTCGCCGAGCTCGTCTGCTCCAACTCGTTCCGGTCGGACGATGCTGCCAACAACGCGGTAGGCTTGCTGCATGCCGAGATGCGACGGCTGGGATCGCTGATCATGCGCGCCGCCGATGCCAATCAGGTGCCCGCCGGCGGCGCCTTGGCGGTCGATCGCGAGGGGTTTTCTGCCGCCGTCACAAAGGCGCTGCAGGATCATGCCCTGATCGAGATTGAGCGCGCCGAGATCGCCGGCCTGCCGCCTGTGGACTGGGGTAACGTCATCGTCGCAACCGGTCCCCTCACCTCCGCGCCGTTGGCCGACGCCATTTGCGAACTCACGGACGAAAATGCGCTGGCGTTCTTCGACGCGATCGCCCCGATCGTGCATAAGGATTCCATCGACATGTCGGTGGCGTGGTTTCAGTCGCGCTACGACAAGGTCGGCCCGGGCGGCAGCGGCGCCGACTACATCAATTGTCCGATGAACAAAGCGCAATATGATGTCTTCGTCGACGCCTTGATCGCGGGCGAAAAGACCGACTTCAAGGAGTGGGAAACCAACACGCCCTATTTCGACGGCTGCCTGCCGATCGAGGTGATGGCCGAGCGGGGCCGCGAGACGCTGCGGCACGGGCCGATGAAGCCGGTCGGGCTCACCAATGCGCATGATCCCACAGTAAAGCCCTATGCCATCGTGCAGCTTCGCCAGGACAACAAGCTCGGCACGCTCTACAACATGGTCGGTTTCCAGACCAAGCTGAAATACGCTCCGCAGCAAAGCATCTTCCGCACCATTCCCGGACTTGAGAATGCCGAATTCGCCCGGCTCGGCGGGCTGCATCGCAACACCTTCCTGAACTCGCCAAAACTGCTCGATACGCAATTGCGGCTACGCGCCCAACCGAGGCTGCGCTTCGCCGGACAGATGACCGGCTGCGAGGGTTATGTGGAGTCCGCGAGTATCGGCCTGATCGCCGGCCTCTATGCCGCCGCCGATGCCCGCGCGCAGCGGCTCAGAGCCCCACCGGCAACCACAGCGCTCGGATCGCTGCTCGGCCACATCACCGGCGGCCACATCGAGACCGTCGAGCCCGGTGCGCGCTCCTTCCAGCCGATGAACATCAATTTCGGGCTGTTTCCGCCGCTCGCCAGTCCGCCGACCAGAAAGCCCGACGGTTCGCGGCTGCGCGGCAACGAGAAGACGGTTGCGAAGAAACAGGCAATCTCAGCCCGTGCGCTGGCCGATCTCGATCGCTGGATCGCCGACAACTTGCGCATCGCAGCGGCGGCGTGAGCATCCCATGAGCTTGCCGAAAGAAGACGCCGCCGCGCTGGCGGCGCATTGGACCGAAGGCGTGCTGTTGAAGCGCGACGTCTTCTCAACCGTCGAGCGCGGCAAGTTTCGCGGCGACGCCGGCGAGGTCGATGCGGTGCTGCGCCGGCTCGATTTTGTGCCGTGGTGGTCCGTCATGCCCGCGCGCCATTTGTTTGCCCGCGAACGCCGCGCGCTCACCCTCGCCAAAGGCCTGCAGGTCGGCCCCGAGCTGTTATGGGCCGGCCGCCGGGCACTGGTGCGCGGCTTCATCGACGGGGTGGCGCTGCATCTGGCAAAGCCATTCGGCGATGACGCCTATTTCCGCTCCGCGAAGCTTGCGCTGCGCCGGCTGCATCGCGCCGGCATCTGCCACAACGATCTCGCCAAGGAGCAGAACTGGCTCGTGGGCCGCGACGGCCGCGCCTATCTCACCGATTTCCAGCTTGCGGCCTGTTTCAAGACGCGCAGCCGGCTGTTCCGCATCGCGGCTTACGAAGATCTGCGGCATCTTTTGAAGCACAAGCGCAGCTACGCACCTGGCGCGCTGACGCCGAAAGAGCGCAAGATACTGGCGCGCAAATCGCTGGTCGCCAGCGTCTGGCTGATGACCGGCAAGAAGGTCTATCGCGCCATCACCCGCGGCCTGTTCAACTTCACCGACCGCGAAGGCGGCGGGCGCCGACTGGTCAACGATGCGCCGGTACTGGTTGATCTCATCCGGCGAAATCCGGCCGTGCGCGATGCCGCCATTGTCGCCTTCGCCGACCGGCGCGCCGGCGTCGGGCTCTATGCCTTCGTCGAGGCCGATCAGACCGCGCTCGAAGCGCAGCTTCGGAGCGAGCTTGCGGCGGCGAAGGGTCCCAAACCGCCGGAGCATATTCAGGTGGTGCCGGCCCTGCCGCGCGATCGCTGCGGCAAGCCCCGCACCGAGATCCTGCAGCTGGTCGCAACCAACCAGCTCGACCTGATCGAGCCGATGATGACGAATGAGACCGACCGTGCGTTCTTCAGGGGCATCCTGGAGCGGCGGAAGAATTTGCGCGACCGGTTCAATTTCGAGACGGCCGATCTGGCGCCGCCCTCGGCGTGAAGCGCAGGTATCGTGTCCCGGGCGCGATGCAGCGCGTAGCGATGCGTCGCAGAACCGGGACCTACTCGTGACGAACAACGTGGACCCCGGATTAGCAGCGCACCGCATAGCGCGTCGAAGACGCGCGTGAACGCGCTGGTGGCGCTGCGCAGCATCCGGGGAACGCCGGTATCAAATGCCTCGAAACTGCCGCGACCGCGAGGCCCGCCACAGCGTCCACAGAGTTGAAAGCCGCGACCTGACGTCCAGCACGAATGGATCGGTATCGGCGCGCGCCATCCGCGCCAGATCGCGGCGCACCAGCGCTAAGGGCAGGAAGATCGGCCTCACCTGCGGCGGCACGTCGGCAAGTAGCCCAAGAGCGGTTTTCAGGTGCCGCTGCGCCTCGCCGATCAACTGATCCAGCGTCGCGCGCACTTTTGGCGTCTGTTTGCCCACGAATATTTCCTCGATGCCGCTGCCGTGTTGTTGCAGCACCTGCAGCGGTACGAACAATTGCCGCCGCGAGGCGTCGAGCGGCACATTCGCGATCACCTGGGCGAGCCCCTGCGCCAGCCCGGCATGGCGCGCCAAATGCTCGATCTCCGCCGACGGTCGCGCCGCGATATCAGCGGCGAGCATGAACAACGCCGTCGTAGTATCGTTGATATACCCTTCGAGCGCCGCCATCGACGGCATCGGATCGTTATAGAGATCGAACTGGTGCTCCTCGATCAGCCGCCTCAGCGGCTCGACCGGCAAGCGGAAATTGCGGATCGTCATCAAAAGCTCGGCCGCCACCGGATTACCCTCGACGCCGCCCTGGCCCGTACCCGTCAGCATATCGGTCCACCATTGCAGGCGGATCTCGCCGGGCAGCGGCTGGGTGACCTGCTCGCGCACCCGGGAAATCTCGGCATTGAAGGCATACAGCGCAAGCAATGCGCGGCGCCGATCCGCCGGCACGAACAGCGTGGCGGCGTAGCGGGCAAAATCGTGACTGCGCACCAGATTGGCGCAGAAACGTGCCGAGTCGCCCGTGTCCGCGCCGCTCATGGGACCGCGATCAAGGCGGCCGCAACGCGCCGTCGCTCGCCGATCATGATATTATAAGTGCGGATCGCGGGGCCGGTCTGCATCGCGTCCAGCGTGACCTTCAGCGCGCGTAGCGCGTCGCGAAGCTCGCGCGGCGGCAGCCAGACTTCGGTGCCGGTGCCGACAATCAGCGTATCAATGCCATTGGCCGCAGTGAACACACGCTGCAGAGAATATTTGTCGATTTCGTGCGGCGCCGTCACCGGCCACGCCCAGATCGCCTCCGGCAGGCAAAGCAGCGAGCCGCGATGCGACATCCCGTCAAACACGAAGCCGCCCTTGCCGTAGGCCTCGATCGGTGCCGACCTCGGCAGATGCGGGGCGTCTGTCTTGTTGGGCATCGGTTCCCCCTGTTCGGGATCATGCCCTACTTCTTCGGTGGCGTATCCGGAGCGTCGGCGCGGTGGGTGCCGACGCCGAGATAGATCAGGATCGGCGCTGCGATGAAGATCGAGGTGTAAGTGCCGACCAGCACCACGCCGAACATCATCACGGCGGTGAAGCTGTGAATGGCGTTGCCGCCGAACGATAGCAGCGCCAACAACGCCAGCGTCACCGTGACGTGGGTGATGATCGATCGCGACAATGTCGAATTGATGGATTCGTTGAGCAATTGCGGCATCGGCATCTTCTTGTAGCGCCGCAGCATTTCCCGGATGCGGTCAAAGATCACGACGGTGTCGTTGAGCGAATAGCCGAGGATCGTCAGCAGCGCCGCAATGCTGGTGAGGTCGAAATCGACCTGGCTGATCGACATGAAGCCGATGGTCAGCACGATGTCGTGGACGTTGGCGATCATGGCGCCGAGCGCGAACTGCCATTCGAACCGGAACCAGAGATAGATCAGGATCGCGATGATCGCGAGCATCAGCCCGAGCATGCCGTAGGCGAGCAATTCCCCGGAAACCCGCGGGCCCACCACTTCGACGCGGCGGTAGTCGACGGCATCGCCGAGCGCGCCGCGAACTTTCTGTACAGCCTCCTGCTGTGCCGCGTCGCCGCCGGGCTGCTCGGCGACCCTGATCAGCACTTCATCCGGTCCGCCGAACTGCTGCAACTGCACGTCGCCAAGTCCGAGCCCGCTCAGCGTCGCGCGCATCGAGGCGATGTCGGCCGTGCCGGATTTGGCGCGTACCTCCATCAGCGTGCCGCCCTTGAAATCGATGCCGAAATTCAGCCCGTGGGTGAAGAACAGCGTGATCGCCACAATCGAAAGCGTCGCCGAAATCGGAAAAGAGATGCGGCGGAATTGCGTGAAATCGAAATGCGTATTGTCAGGCACGATCCGCAGCGACGGCAGCCAACCGAAACAACTGACGACGGTCAGCCCGACAATGACGATGCCAAGTCCGATGAGAACCAAATGTGTCACTATCGGCTCCGCATTTTCAAATCGGCACGGTTTGCGGCCGCTTCCACCGCACCCAGCTCGCCACGATCAGGCGGGTAAGCGTGAAGGCGGTGAAAACCGTGGTGATGATGCCGATGCCGAGCGTCACGGCGAAGCCGCGCACCGGCCCGGTGCCGATGTAGAACAGCACGGCGGCTGCGATGAAAGTCGTGATGTTGGAATCCAGGATGGTCGCGAGCGCGCGCTTGAACCCGGCATCGATCGCCGAGATCGCGTTGCGGCCGCCGCGCAACTCCTCGCGGATGCGCTCATAGATCAGCACGTTGGAGTCGACCGCGATGCCGACCGTCAGCACGATGCCGGCAATGCCGGGCAAGGTCAGCGTCGCGTTCAACAGCGACAGCAGGCCGAAGATCATGGCGACGTTGATGGCGACCGCGATGTTGGCGAACACGCCGAACAGGCGATAGGTCACCAGCATGAATACGATCACCATGATCGAGCCGACGTAAGCTGCGAGTTCGCCCTTTTCGATCGAGTCCTGACCGAGACCCGGACCGACGGTGCGCTCCTCGATGATCGTCAGCGGCGCCGGCAGCGCGCCGGCGCGTAGCAGAATCGCGAGATCGTTGGCCGCCTGCACGGAGAAATTGCCGGAAATCTGGCCGGAACCGGCGGTGATCGGCTCCTGGATGACCGGCGCCGAGATCACCTTGTTGTCCAGCACGATGGCGAACGGCTCCTTGACGTGCTCCGTGGTCGCCTGCGCGAATTTCCGCGAGCCGGAAGAGTTGAATTTGAATGACACGATCGGCTGGCCGTTGCGCTGGTCGAAGCCGGGCTGGGCGTCGATGAGGTCGCCGCCGGAAACCAGCACCTGCTTCTTAATGACATAGGGTTGCGGGTTCGATGGATCGGCGCTGGGAAGCACTTCGGAATCCGGCGGCACGGCACCTCGCAGGGCCTGATCCGGCGGCACCGTCAGATCGACCATGCGGAATTCCATCTTGGCGGTCTTGCCAAGCAATTCCTTCAATCGGGTCGGATCTTGCAGGCCCGGCACCTGCACCAGGATGCGATCGGTACCCTGCCGCTGGATCAAGGGCTCTACGGTTCCGAGTTCGTTGACGCGGCGCTCGACGATCTGGATCGATTGCTCGACCGATTGCCGGATTCGGTCGGTGATAGCGGCTTGCGGAACGGTCAGGCGGATCAAGCCACCACCCGCGTCGGCAACATCAAGGCTGCGCTGGCCGCTGGACCCCAGCAAGCCGCCAAGTGGTTGCGACATTTCACGCAGTTTGCTCAGCGCCGTCTGCGCATCGGCATCCTTGGTGATGCGCACCTCGACACTGTCGTTGCGCACATTGAGGCCGGTGTAACCGATCTTGGCGTCGCGCAGCGCGCGGCGCACGTCATCGCGGATCTGATCGAGCTTCTCTTTCTTGACGTAGTTGGAATCGACCTCGAGCAGCAGATAGGAGCCGCCCTGCAAATCGAGGCCGAGCACGAGGCGGCGCTGCGCCCATGCCGGCCAGGTCTTGACCTGGGCCTCGGGGAAGAAATTCGGAACGGCGCAAAGGCACACCACCAGCGCCGTCAGAATGATGCCGAGCGCCTTCCACCGCGTGAAATACAACATTGATTGGACCCGTCAGAATGCGGCGCGGAACAGCGGAAATGAAGATCAGCTCGCGGACGTCTCGTCCTTGGCGACTTCCTTGGCCGGCTCGCCCTTGGCGCGCACGCCAGAGATCATCTGCCGCATCTGCCGCACCCGGACGCCGTCGGAGATCTCGAATTCGATCTGATCGTCATCGACCACTTTTGTCACCTTGCCGACCAGGCCGCCGGAGGTGACAACCGTGTCGCCGCGGCGGATATTCTTCACGAGCTCGGCGTGGTCTTTGACCTTCTTCTGCTGCGGCCGCAGAATGAGGAAATACATGATCACGAAGATCAGCGCGAACGGCAAAAGCGACATCAACATGCTGTTGGTATCGCCGCCGCCCGCAGCCTGGGCAAACGCAGGGGTAATCAGCATTCGAACAATCCTCGTGAAACGGGCGTGAACCGGGAGCGCCCGAAGGCCCTTGCCGGCCCGGTCAAATTCGCGCGGACTATAGCGGCCGCGGTCCCAATTGCAACGCCGCCCGACCCGTCATTTGCATGGCCTGCGGGACCCTTGCAGGCCTCTTGCAGGACCGATATGGCTGCGCGGTCAGGAACTTCTCTCATGTCCAGAAAACCCCATAAAACCGTGTCCCGCGTCGGTGCACGGGCCGCGGCGCAGAAGCCCCAGAAAGTCACGCGCCCCACGGCGTCGGCCGAAGACGATACGGCGCAGCGGATCGCGCGCGCGCTGGAGGCGATTGCACTGCACCTATCCGCGGCCGCGCCTATCGGCCCAGCGGATGGATCGTTCGGTCATGCCGATGCCTTTGTCTGGCATCCGGATGGACGACTGACGCCTGTCGCCCGCGTCAGCCGCGTCGACCTCGGCCTGCTCAAGGGCATCGACCGGATGCGCGACATCCTGATCGAGAACACCGAACGCTTTGCCGACGGTTTGCCCGCCAACAACGCGCTGTTGTGGGGCGCGCGCGGCATGGGAAAGTCCTCGCTGGTCAAGGCGGCGCATGCCGATATCAACGTCAAGCGCAAGCCGGCGGATCACCTCAAGCTGATCGAGATTCATCGTGAGGATATCGAAAGCCTGCCCGCCCTAATGGACCTGCTGCGCGGTTCCGAATTCCGCTTCATCGTGTTTTGCGACGATTTGTCGTTCGACGGCAACGACGCTTCCTACAAATCGCTGAAGGCCGTGCTGGAAGGCGGCATCGAAGGCCGGCCCGATAACGTCATTTTATATGCCACTTCGAACCGCCGCCATCTCTTGGCGCGCGAGATGATCGAGAACGAGCGCTCGACCGCGATCAACCCCGGCGAAGCGGTCGAGGAAAAGGTGTCGCTGTCCGACCGGTTCGGGCTGTGGCTCGGCTTCCACCGCTGCAGCCAGGACGAATATCTCGCGATGGTGAAGGGCTATTGCGGCCACTTCGGCATCAAGCTCGCCGAAGACGATCTCGAACGCGAGGCGCTGGAATGGTCGACCACGCGCGGCTCGCGCTCGGGCCGCGTGGCCTGGCAGTTCACCCAGGAACTGGCGGGACGGCTGGGGGTACGGCTCAGCGGGAAGTAACTGTCAGCGTTCCCCGGACGCTGC
The DNA here is from genome assembly GCA_049674245.1 of Bradyrhizobium sp. Classification (GTDB taxonomy): domain Bacteria; phylum Pseudomonadota; class Alphaproteobacteria; order Rhizobiales; family Xanthobacteraceae; genus Bradyrhizobium. Next base: position 8,451 of record JBATYU010000170.1, read on the forward strand.
GCAGCGCGCAAGCGGTGCGCTGCTGAGCCGGGGTCCACACACTGCAAGTCCCGACCGGGTCCCGGCTCTGCGGAGCAGCGTGAAGAACGCTGCACCGCGTCCGGGACACGGGAAGCTCACGCCCCGTTGAGGAATTGAAGCGGGTCAACCGGCACAGATCCTTTGCGGATCTCGAAGTGGAGCTGCGGCGACCCCACCTCGCCCGACTGACCCGATTTGGCAATGACCTGGCCGCGCTTGATGCTATCGCCGCGCTTCACCATGAGTTCACTCGCATGGGCATATGCGGTGACGTAACCGTTGGCGTGCCGAACCAGGATCAGATTGCCATAACCCTTCAATTCATTTCCGGAATAGGCGACGACCCCGTCCTCGGCCGCCTTCACCGGCGTGCCTTCGGGCACCGCGAGGTTGATGCCGTCGTTGGACTTGCCGTTGGTCTTGGCGCCGTAGGTCGTGATCACCTTGCCGCGTACTGGCCAGCGGAATGTCGGCAGCGCGCCGGTTGCTTCGCTCGCCTTGCCCGGCGC
>JBATYU010000171.1:0-6436 GCA_049674245.1 Bradyrhizobium sp.
GCGTGACGCTGTCGGGCGGCCAGCGCCAGCGCATCGCGATCGCGCGCGCCATTTTGCGCGACGCGCCGTTGCTGCTGCTTGATGAAGCGACCTCCTCGCTCGACGCCGAAAGCGAGACGCTGGTGCAGACCGCGCTGGAGGAACTGATGCGTCACCGCACCACGCTGGTGATCGCGCATCGCCTCGCCACCGTATTGTCCTGCGATCGCATCCTGGTGATGGATCAGGGCCGCATCGTCGAGCAGGGCACCCACGCCTCGCTTGTCGCCGCCAACGGGCTCTATGCGCGGCTGGCGCGGTTGCAGTTCGAGGGGGTGTGAGGTTTTTCCCTCTCCCCTTGTGGGAGAGGGGGCCCGAACGACGTGAGGGCGGGTGAGGGGTTCTCTCCGCGGACGCAAACCCCTCATCCGGCGCGGACTTCGTCCACGCCACCTTCTCCCACAAGGGGAGAAGGGGAGAAACGGCGCGGCGCTAGCCCTTCCATTTCATCTTGAGCACCGGCCGGCCCGAGGTCGGATTGACGTCTGCCCCGGCACGCAAAAAACCGTTGCGTTCGTAGAAGCGGATGGCGCGGGCGTTGTCGGTGTTGACCAGCAGCGTGATGCCGCCGGGCGACAGGCGTTTCGCCTCGTCGACGAGCCGGGTGGCGAGTTCTGAACCCCAATGCTCGGGCGCGACCACGAGCTGGTCGAGATAGCCCGTCGGATCGATGGTGACGAAGCCGATGAGCGTTCCTTCCTGTTCCGCGACCACTATTTCCGCCTTCGGCACCAGGTCGTTGCGCCAGCGCTCGCGCCACCATGCAAGCCGCGTCGCGAAGTCGATATCCGGATAGGCCACTTGCCAGGTGTGCCGCCACAATTCGATCGCGGCGTCTTCGTCTTCGGTGCGATAGGGGCGCAATTGAGAGGAAGGACTCAAGTCGAAACCCAAGCCGTCATGCCCAGCCTTGTGCCGGGCATCCACGTCCTTCCTTGCGGCACGACAGAACGTGGATGGCCGGGACAAGCCCGGCCATGACGAGGTTGCGCGTGCTGTCCCAACATCGTGGCCACCTAGCGTTCCGTCAGCTTCAACTCGATGCGGCGGTTGCGCTTGTAGGCCTCTTCGGTTGGCGCGGTGTCGAGCGGCTGGAATTCGGCAAAGCCGGCGGCGACCAGCCGCTGCGGCGGCACGCCGAGCGAGACCAGATACTGCACCACCGAGATCGCGCGCGCCGAGGACAATTCCCAATTCGATTTGAAGACGGGGCTGTTGATCGGCCTCACATCGGTATGGCCGTCGACCCGCAGCACCCAGGCGATCTCGCCCGGGATCTGCTTGTCCAAATCACTCAGCGCGCTCGCAACCTTGTCGAGTTCGGCCCGGCCTTCGGGAAGCAGCACTGCCTGTCCGGTGTCGAAAAATACTTCGGACTGAAAGACAAAACGGTCGCCGACGATACGGATGTCCGGGCGGTTGCCGAGGATGGCGCGCAACCTTCCGAAGAATTCCGAACGGTAGCGCGACAGTTCCTGCACCCGCTGCGCCAGCGCGACGTTGAGGCGCTGGCCGAGATCGGCGATCCTCCCCTGCGATTCCTTGTCGCGTTTTTCCGAGGCGTCGAGTGCCTCCTCCAGCGCGGCGAGCTGGCGGCGCAACGCGCTGATCTGCTGATTCAGGACTTCGATCTGCGCCAGCGCGCGCGCGGAAACCGCTTTTTCCGAATCGAGCGCCTTGTTGAGTTCGGCCGCCTTCCCCGCGGCATCGTTGCCGCTGCCGGCGAGGCCTTCGTAAAGGCCCTTGACGCGGTCGCGCTCGGCCTCGGCGGAGGCCAGCCCCGCGCGCAATTGCGACACCCTGTCGTCGAGGTCGAGCTTGCCGAGTTTCTCCAGCGACAGCATGTCGTTCAGTTGCGCGATCTTGGCGTTGAGCTGTTCCAGCGCCTTGTCCTTGCCGGTGACTTCCTGCGACAGGAAGAACTGCACCACCAGGAACACCGACAGCAGGAACACGATCGAGAGCACCAGCGTCGACAGCGCGTCGACAAAGCCCGGCCAGTAGTTGAAGGCGGATTCGCTGCGGCGTGCACGGGCGAGGGCCATAGAGGTCTCCATTACTTTCGTGTCCCGGACGCGGTGCAGCGTCCTTTACGCTGCTCCGCAGAGCCGGGACCTATTGCTGTGGGCCCCGGCTCAGCAGCGCATCATTTCATGCTGCGCAGCGTCCGGGGCACGATTTTCGCCTAACTCTTCTCCGGTTGGCGCGCGAGCCGCTCGAGCAGGCGCTTGATCTCTTTGTTCTGCTCGCCCTGGCCGTCGGCCCATTCGCGGATCATCTGCTGTTCGGTCCGCATATGCGCGACCAGTCCCTGAATGGCTTCGGCGAGATTGGCCATCGCCGTCGTCGCGTTGCGGTTGGCGCCGCCTTCTTCGACCACGGCGCGCAACTTCTCCATGGCAAGCTGCAGGTCGCCCGAGACGCCGCCTGTGCCTTCGGTCGCATATTCGCGCACGGTGGAAGCAAGCCAGTCTTCCAGATCGGTGTAGAAGCGGTTCTGCGCCTGGCTCGATTGCAGGTCGAGGAAGCCCAGAATCAGCGAACCGGCAAGGCCGAACAGCGAGGACGAAAACGAAATGCCCATGCCGCCGAGCGGCGCGGCCAAACCCTCCTTCAGGGTATCGAACAGCGCGCCGGCGTCGCCGCCGACCTTCAAGCCGTCGATCACCTTGCCGACCGAGCCTACCGTTTCGATCAGGCCCCAGAAGGTGCCGAGCAGGCCGAGGAAGACTAATAAGCCGGTCATGTAGCGCGAGATGTCGCGCGCCTCGTCGAGCCGGGTCGCGATCGAATCCAACAGATGCCGCATGGTCTGCTGCGAGATCGTCATCCGCCCGGTGCGCTCGCCGCCCAGAATCGCGGCCATCGGCGCCAGCAGCGTGGGGTGGCGGGCGAGCGCCAGGCCGGGATCGGCGATCCGGAAATTATTGACCCAGGCGACTTCCGGATAGAGCCGGACCACCTGGCGGAAGCACAGGATGATGCCGACCAGCAGCACGAAGCCGATCAGCGCGTTGAGGCCGGGATTGGCAAAGAAGGCGACGACGATCTGCTTGTAAAGCACGACCGTGATCAGCGCGCACACCACCAGGAAAACCAGCATCCGTACCAGGAAAATCCGGGGCGAAGACAGTTTGCTCAGTTCGACCTCCATGGCGGAGCGGGAAGAGGGGCCTGATGGCATTGCCGGTGTCATCCGTTGCAGGAGTTTGGGGCACGCCGCACTATGGCACGGCGGAACAGAGAAAAAAGCTGGTCGCCCTTAATTCAGGGACGGGGAGGGGAACCTTAAGCATTCAGGGACGGGGAGGGGAACCTTAAGCTGAAACTGGGCTTTGATGAGGTCGTATTTTACAAATGTTTGGCGCGCATCGCTAGAACCGGATTTCAGATGACAGTCTTATACCTTTACCTTGAGGCTCTGGTTGCCATCGCGGTGTCGCTGTCGGTCTTGATGGGAATCGCGTGGGTCGTGCAACAACGAACCGGCAATTCCGGCTGGGTCGACACCATCTGGACGTTTGCGGTTGGGCTCACCGGCGCCGGCAGCGCGCTCTGGCCGGTCGCGGGCGAGATGCCGAACGGTCGGCAATGGCTGGTTGCCGCCCTGGTGGCGATCTGGTCGCTGCGGCTGGGGATCCACATCGCCATTCGCACCGCCGCCATCACGGACGATCCCCGCTATGCGGCGTTCGCCAAAGAATGGGGCGTCCATTCGGCGCGCCGGATGTTCGTCTTCCTGCAGAATCAAGGGTTCGGATCGATTCCGCTGGTGTTTGCGATCTTCGTCGCGGCGCGGTTTCCGATAAGCACGCTGCGCCTGCAGGACTATGTTGGCGCGGTTATCCTGTTCGTAGCCATTGCCGGCGAGGCCTTGGCGGATGCGCAGCTCAAACGCTTCCGCGAGCAAGTGGCCAACGGGGGTCGGGTTTGCGATGCCGGACTGTGGCGCTGGTCGCGCCATCCCAATTACTTCTTCGAATGGTTCGGCTGGCTCGCCTATCCGGTCATCGCAATTTCGCTCGAGCATCCTCTTCAATATCCTGGGGCTGGGCCACGCTGCTGGCGCCGGGCCTTCATGTACTGGATCCTGGTTCACGTGACCGGAATACCGCCGCTGGAAGCGCAGATGCTGCGCTCCCGTGGCGACCGCTATCGCGCGTATCAGTCGCGTACCAGCGTGTTTTTCCCGATGCCGCCGCAAAAAGAGGTGGTCACATGAGCTTGGTTTCCACGATCATCGGCACCGCCGAACGGGTGCCGCTGCCCGACGCCATCGTTCGCGCCGCCATCCAGCGTATGTGTTCGCGCACGGCGACGAGGCTCGCCGCCGGCAGCGCGGAAAGCGATGCCTCGTTCGCCGGCGAAATGGCTGGCCGCGCCATCGCCGAACATAACGAAGCGGCCAATGCCCAGCATTACGAGGTTCCGGCGGCCTTTTTCGCCCTTGTGCTCGGGCCGAACTGCAAATACTCGTCGTGCTTCTATAAAGACGCCGCCTCGACGCTGCAGGAGGCCGAGGAGGAGGCGCTGCGGCAGACCGTCGAACGCGCCGATCTTAGGGACACCCAATCGATCCTCGAGCTCGGCTGCGGCTGGGGTTCGCTGTCGCTATGGGTGGCGCGGCAATTTCCGAATTCGCAAATTACCGCGGTCTCCAATTCGAACTCGCAACGCGAATATATTTTAGGCGAGGCGACCGCGCGCGGATTGAACAACCTTCGCGCGGTGACATCGGACATGAACGTGTTCGATCCGCAAAGCCGCTTCGACCGCGTCGTATCGGTCGAGATGTTCGAGCACATCATGAACTGGCGTCAATTGCTGACGCGGGCCACATCATGGCTCAAGCCGGACGGGCGCTTCTTCATGCATATCTTCACCCACCGCTCCGGCTCCTACTTGTTCGACCGCACCGACCGCGAGGACTGGATCGCGCACATTTTTTTCACCGGCGGAATGATGCCGAGCCATTGTCTGATCCGGCAATATGCCGATCTGTTCGAGGTCGAGAAGGAATGGCGCTGGAGCGGCATGCATTATCGGCGCACCGCGCTCGACTGGCTCGCCAATTTCGATGCTCACCATGACGAGATCGAAAAGGTCTTGCGCGAGGTCTACGGCAGCGACACGCACTTGTGGATGCGGCGCTGGCGCTGGTTCTTCCTCGCCACCGCGGGCCTGTTCGGCTACGCCGGCGGCAGCGAATGGGGCGTCAGCCATTACCGGATGAAGAAAGTCTAGCAGCGTACTCGTCGGCATTCAGCAGCGTCGCCGGAGTTGTGAGGCCGAGTACCTTCGCGACCCGCTGCCACCGTTCAACAATATAGCGACGTCCCGCTCACTGTCCCGCGACCTGCTGCAGAGTGTTGAAGCGTGCCTTCTGCTCGGTGGTCAGGCTGGCGTAGAAGTCGTCCAACGCCGGCTGCATCTGGTCGGCCGCCTGCAGCATGGCCGAAAGCCGCTTCTCCATCGCCTGCAGTCGTCCGACCGGCGTAACCGGCACCTCGTCGGGGCACGCCGCCTGCAACCCGTGTACCGCCTTCTTCGTCGCTGCGCTCAGGCGATCTAGCGCACCCTTCTGCGCGCCAGTCGGGCGCAGCACGGCGTCGATTCGTTCGATCGGCAAGCCAGTCAGGCTCGACTTCGACGCGCCGCAGCTCTCGGCCTTGGCCTCCTGCTGCGGCTGATCTTCCGATGTCGCGGGAAGACGCGGGCTCAGCGTATTGAAGCGGGCCCGCTGCTCGTCGCTCAGTGCGTTGTAGAACGCCTCCAGCGCCGGCCGCACCATCCGCACCGCCTCGAGGGTGGCGCTGATACGGTTGATCATCGCCCGCAGGCGACCGGGTGGCGTAAGCGTATAGGTGTCGCTGCAGGAGTTCTTGAGCGCGTCGGCCGCATGCGCCGCCGCACTCTTCAACTGATCGAGCAATGCGCGTTGCTCCGATGTCGGCCGCAGCGCGCTTGTGATCTCGGCGAACGGCCACGCGGTGATGCCTTTGTCCGGATTGCGGCACAATTGCTGGAGCGCCTGCGGGCTTAGGCCCGAGCGCTCGCGCAATCGCGACGACCCGACGATCGCGCCGCCGGGCTCGACATAGCCGTCCGGCGCGACACTCCCGTCGGGCGCGATACTGGCGTAAGCGGAATACGGACTGCCGTTATCCCAGAACACCGTGTCGATCAAATCGTCGTAGGCGTAGGCCCAATAGGCGTCGTCGTAGGCTTGGGGCCAGAACGTGTAGTCGAAGATATCGGCATAGACGTAAGGCCAGAACACCGGGCCGAGCCAGGGCACGAACGCGGCGTGCACATGGTGGCGCCAGGCATTGCGCGGCGCCCAGCCGTTCAACCGCGCTGCGAGCGCGACTTGAGCGCGCGGGTCGGCGTTGTTCCG
>JBATYU010000172.1:0-4230 GCA_049674245.1 Bradyrhizobium sp.
CACCCACCCCCGCTACCGCGACGACTGGAATCACTGTGGATGCTGCCGTCACGGCCAAAGCCAGCGTGCAAGCAGCGGCCAGCGACGCCGTCGCCACGCCCGCAAAGCAGGCGACGGTGCCGACCAACGCGACCGCGGTGAGCAATCTGTCGTTCCCCGCTCTCGTCGAAGCCACCGCACCCGTCGTACCGAAGACCGCTTCGGCCAAGGCCTCGGTTGCGGCCGAGGTCAAGGCGACAACATCTTCCGCTTCCGACACCGCCCCCGGCGCTCCCGATAAGTCCGCGCCGGCGGTATCCACCACAACGCCTTCGCTCAACAACACGGCGTCGCAGCCGGCCGCTGCCGCTACCGCCAAGCCTGAGGCCGGAAGCGTCCTCCCGGATGCGGCGAAGGCCAATAATTCCGACGGCGCGCCGCTCTCCGTTGCAGCGACGGTCCGCGATCGCGCCGCGACCGGCGGAACCGGACAATCGCCAACAGCCTCGTCCGACGCAAGCGCGCAGGCAACCGCCACGCTTCAGCCGCAGCCTGCTTCCCCGGCGTCGACTTCTGTCGCCTCCACCGGAACATTGAGCGTGACGGCGGCAACCGGCGCGGCTGTGCCGGTGAGCGGGCTAGCGGTTGAAATTGCGGCCTCGATGAAGAGCGGCAAGACCCGCTTCGAGATCCGGCTCGATCCAGCCGACCTCGGCCGCATCGATGTTCGCATTGATGTCGATCGCAACGGCCAGGTGACCTCGCATTTGACGGTGGAAAAGCCGGAGACGCTGTCGATGCTGCAACAGGACGCGCCGCAGTTGCAGCGCGCGCTCGACGACGCCGGGCTGAAGACCGGCGGCGGCGGCCTGCAATTCAGCCTGCGCGACCAGTCCTCCTCCGGACAGAACAGCGACAACCAGGCTACCGCCAGCGCGCAGCGGCTGGTGATCAGCGACGAAGACGCCATTCCCGCCGCACTCGCGGGGCGATCATACGGCCGCATGCTGGGTGCGAGCGGCGGCGTGGACATCAGGGTTTGAGGAGACGATCATGACAACGCCAGCAGCAATTACGGCCAGTCCGGTCGTTTCGGGGACGACGGCACTACCCCCCTCCTCGTCGGGTTCTACGGCCGACGCCACCAACGCGTTGGCGTCGCAGCAGATCGCCGGCAATTTCCAAAGCTTTCTGCAACTTCTGACGACGCAGTTGCAGAACCAGAACCCGCTCGACCCGTTGGACACCAACCAATTCACCCAGCAACTCGTCGAATTCGCCGGCGTTCAGCAGCAGCTCAACACCAACAGTCAGTTGACGACGCTGATATCCCTCCAGCAAACCGCGCAATCGACCCAGGCGCTGACGTTCGTCGGCAAGACGGCAGTGGTCAAGGGCGATACGGCGGCCCTCACCAACTCCTCGGCGACCTGGGATCTGAATGTTCCAACCAATTCCACCCTGAATATTTCGATCGCCAACAGCAGCGGCCAGACGGTGTTCACCGGGAAATTTGCCGCCAACGCCGGCAACAACCAGCCCTTCACCTGGAACGGCCAGGGCAATGACGGCACCAAATGGCCGGACGGCCAGTACAAGCTGACCGCCACCGCAACCGACGGCTCAGGCAATTCCGTGGGCGTCACCACCGAGGTACAGGGCGTGGTCTCATCGGTCGACCTTACCCAGTCGCCGCCGCTGCTGACGATCGCCGGCCAAACCTACACGGTCAACCAGATCCAGAGCATCGCGAACTAGCGGGGATTCGCGCGCCCGATTCGATTAGCAGTTCGTTTACTTCTGGGATCCCGGCGCCCCTTAAAGGCGTCCGGGCTCGACGCGTTGCGGGCATTTTCAAGGAGAATCGTATTGAAGCCTTGAGCTTAGGCAAATTTTAAGCCGCCGGGCGTAGGCTGCTCAGGTCAGTTCAGTGGTTGAGAGTTTGTGAGTACGCCATGACAGAACCCCATCGCCCGAGGGTAAAATACGTCATCGGGCCCGACGGCAGTCCGTTGACGATTGCGGATCTGCCCGCGCCCGGCACCAAGCGGTGGGTCATTCGCCGTAAGGCCGAGGTCGTTGCCGCGGTCCGCGGCGGTCTGCTCTCCCTCGAGGAGGCTTGCAGCCGCTACACGCTGACCGTCGACGAATTCCTCTCCTGGCAGTTTTCCATCGATCAGCACGGCCTTGCGGGGCTGCGCACCACCCGCATCCAGCAATATCGCCAGTAGGCGCGGATCGGAACCAGCGGCATTTGATGAAAACCGGCCTCGTCTTGCGAGGCCGATTTTTTTCATATCCAATTTTTGGCCCCGCCCTCTTAACTACCGTTAACCATATCGAAACCATCACATAGGCAATAATTGCCCAGTTGGTGCCGAATCTGGGGCGGTTGGTTTTGCAAGGTCTCGTAACCTTTCTAAGAGGTCTGGGTGCTTCGCGGTTGATGGCGATGGTCGCGGTGACAGCCGCGCTGATCGGCTTCTTCGCGTTCGTCATCATGCGCGTCACCACGCCACAGATGACGACCCTGTTCACCGACCTCAGCGTCGAGGATTCCTCTGGGATCATCAAGGACCTGGAACGCCAGGGCATCCCGTTTGAGCTGCGCAGCGAGGGCAGCGTGATCATGGTGCCCAAGGACAAGGTCACCCGGCTGCGCATGAAGCTCGCCGAGGGCGGCCTGCCCAAGGGCGGTGGCGTCGGCTACGAAATATTCGACAAGTCCGATGCGCTCGGCACCACGAGCTTCGTCCAGAACATCAATCATCTGCGCGCGCTCGAGGGGGAGCTTGCCCGCACCATTCGCGCCATCGATCGTATCCAGGCCGCCCGCGTCCATCTGGTGTTGCCGGAGCGGCCGCTGTTTTCGCGCGAGACCCCGGAGCCGTCGGCCTCGATCGTCGTTCGCGTCCGCGGAACCCTGGAACCGCAACAGATCCGCGCCATCCGCCATGTGGTCGCCTCCGCCGTCAACGGGTTGAAGCCGCAACGGGTGTCGATCGTCGACGAAGCCGGCCAGTTGCTCGCCGATGGCGCGGCCGGCGACGTCGATCAGGCGGTCGGCGACGAACGCCGTGCCGGCTTCGAGAAGCGGATGCGCAAGCAGGTCGAGGACATCGTATCCTCGGTGGTCGGATCGGGGCGCGCCCGCGTCCAGCTCTCGGCCGATTTCGACTACAACAAGATCACCCAGACCTCGGACAAATTCGATCCCGAAGGGCGGGTGCTGCGTTCGAGCCAGACCCGCGAAGAATCCTCGGCCACCACCGACAACAATGGCCAGGTCACCGTCAATAACGAATTGCCGGGCAACAAGAGCCAAGACAACGCGGCGGCCGCGCGCGACCAGAGCAAGAAGACCGAGGAAACCAACAATTACGAGATTTCCCGCACCACCAAGACCGAAGTCACCGAGGCCGGACGGGTGAACCGCATTTCGGTCGCGGTGCTGGTCGACGGCAGCTATTCCAAGAACGAAAAAGGCGAGATGGTCTACAAGGAGCGCAGCAAGGAAGAGCTCGACCGTATCGCAATGCTGGTGCGCTCGGCGATCGGGTTCGACCAGAAACGCGGCGACCAGGTCGAGGTCGTCAACCTCAAATTCGCCGATGCCCCTGTGATTGCTCCGCTCGCCGAGCCGGCCGGCTTGCTCGGCGCACTGCAATTCACCAAGGACGACGTCATGTACGTGATCGAGCTCGGCGTCATGATGCTGCTCGGCCTCGTGGTGATGTTCATGGTAATCAGGCCGCTGGTCAAACGCATCCTCAACTCCGAGCAGATCGCGGCTGCGCTTGGCGGCGAACCGGCGCACGCGCTGACCGACGGCCAAGCACAGGCGGCCGGCCAGGCGCTGCTTCCCGGCACCAACGCCACCGCACAATTGATTGACGTCGCCCAGGTGCAGGGCCAGGTCCATGCGCAGTCGGTTCATCGCGTCGGCGAACTGGCCGAGCGAAACCCCAACGAAACCGTTTCCATTGTTCGCCAATGGCTCAGCGAACCCGAGCTCGCGTGATCTGACATGGCCGTACCGAAAACCGCAAATTCCAACGATATCACTAGCGTCATCGCGAACCTCTCGACGCGTCAGAACGGCAAGCCGAAAGCCAAGATCGGCGGCCGCAAGCGCGCGGCGATCCTGATGCTGGCGCTTGGCGAGCAATATGGCGGCAAGATCTGGTCGATGCTCGACGACGATGAGGTCAAGGATCTGTCGGTAGCGATGTCGACGCTCGGCACCGTCGA
>JBATYU010000173.1:0-15876 GCA_049674245.1 Bradyrhizobium sp.
ATTGACGCCCTTGACCACGCGGCCGTCCTTGACGTCGAGACAGGGGATGACGCGGACCTTGAACATCAGAACTCTCCTAAGCCGCGGCGCGCGCGTTGCGGATCAGCGCCAATGCCGCCGACGGATCGAGCCGCCCGTCATACAGCGCGCGGCCCGCGATCGCGCCGGCGAGCTTTTTCGCGCGCGGCGTCAGAAGTGCTTTGACGTCGTCGATCGACGCAAGACCGCCCGATGCGATCACGGGCACCGAAATGCGCGCGGCAAGCGCGATGGCCGCCTCCAGATTGAGGCCTTTCAACAGGCCATCCCGCGTGATGTCGGTGAAGATGATGGCGGCGACGCCGGCATCCTCGAAGCGCTGCGCGATTTCGAGCGCGGTAACTTGCGAGATCTCGGCCCAGCCTTCGACAGCGACCTTGCCGTCGCGCGCGTCGAGCGCGACCGCGACGCGGTCCGGGAATTTCTTCGCGGCGCCCTTTACAAATTCGGGGTCGCGCACCGCCGCGGTGCCGATGATCACCCGCGCAACGCCCTTGGCGAGCCAGGCCTCCACGGTAGCAAGATCGCGAATGCCGCCGCCGAGCTGCAATGGCATGGTGACCGCCTTGAGCATCGTCTCGACCGCATGCGCGTTCATCGGTCGGCCTGCAAAGGCGCCGTCGAGATCGACGACATGCAGATATTCAAAACCCTGCGCGGCAAAGGCGCGCGCCTGCGCCACTGGATCGAGGTTGAACACGGTCGCGCGCGCCATGTCGCCTTGTTCGAGGCGCACGCACTGGCCGTGCTTCAGGTCGATGGCGGGGAAGAGGATCAAGGCTTCCACTTCAAAAAGTTCGAAATCAGGGCCAGTCCGAAACGCTGGCTCTTTTCGGGGTGAAATTGCGTGCCGACAGTGGTGTCCTTGGCCACGATCGCCGTCACGGGCCCGCCGTAATCGGCGCGCGCCAGCACATCCACCTCGTTGGCGACGTTGAGGTGATAGGAGTGCACGAAATAAGCGTGGCGGCCTTTCGGTCCCAGCAGCAAACGTTCGAGCACCGGGTGCTCGCGGACCACATCGAGCGTATTCCAGCCCATATGAGGGATTTTCAGATTTTCTTCGCGCGGCGCGATCTTTTCGACGTCGCCCGCGATCCAGTTGAAGCCGTCGGTGGTGACATGCTCCTTGCCCCGCGTGGCCATCAATTGCATGCCGACGCAGATTCCAAAAAACGGCCGCGCCTTGGTGCGCACCGCTTCCGTCAGCGCCTCGATCATGCCGTCAAGCGCGTCCAGACCCCTACGGCAATCGGCGAAGGCGCCGACGCCGGGCAGCACGATGCGGTCGGCGCGATAGACCGTTTCGGGATCGCGGGTGACCACGATACTTTGCGGGTCTTCCAGGCTCCGCGCGGCGCGCTCGAACGCCTTCGCGGCGGAGTGCAGATTGCCCGAGCCGTAATCGATGATGGCAACGCTCACCCCGAGCCTCCCGGTTCCGGAAACAGGCCAATGATGCTGCTGCCGGGCAGCGGCGGTGGTTTTGAGAACGGCTGGCCCGGAACATCGCGCGTCGGCGGCGGGCCGCCGCGATCGACCGCCAATGGATCGTTGCCGAACCCGCGTTGCTTCGCGGTCCAGCGGTCGAAAAAACGCCGCTCGGCCGCCTCTTCATCGTCGGCCACCACGACGTCGAGCTGACGCCAGTTGCGCCGCGACAGGGTCCAGCGCCGCAGGCTCGCCGCCTCAAATCCCATCAGCAGCGCGATCAAGATGTCGGCGGATACGATCGCCACGAAACCGGCACCGAGCTGCGCCAGCACGAGATCGAGCGCGACGACGGCAAAGATCCAGCCAAGCAGCGCCAGCCACAGCCCGTTCCCGATCAGCCAGAGCGGGCCAAACACCATGGCCCAGAAATGAAATCCGTCGCGAACGAAGGTGAACTTGTCGGTCGCGCGAACGTTCGCGGCGGTCGCCGAAGGTGCATGAACTGTATAGACCGGCATAATAACTCTCCGCCGATAACAGGAAGTCAGCCGCCGAGCTGACCCTTGGTAGATGGCACCTCGCCCGCAGCGCGCGGATCGATCGCGATCGCCGCCCGCAATGCCCTCGCCAAACCCTTGAAACAAGATTCGGCGATATGGTGGCTGTTCTCGCCATATAGGGTCTCGACGTGCAAAGTCACGCCGGCGTTCATGGCAAAGGCGTTGAACCATTCGCGCACCAATTCGGTGTCGAACTGCCCGACCTTGTCGCGCGGAAACTCGACCTTGAACACCAAGACCGGCCGTCCCGAGATGTCGATCACCACGCGCGACAGCGTCTCGTCCATCGGCATGTTGATCGAGGCATAACGGGTGATGCCGGACATGCTGCCGAGCGCCTGCTTCACCGCCTGGCCGAGCGCGATACCGACATCCTCGGTGGTGTGATGGTGATCGACATGGAGATCGCCATTCGCCTTCACCGTGATGTCAATACGGGAATGCCGGGCCAAGAGATCGAGCATATGGTCGAAGAAGCCGATGCCGGTCGCAACATGGGCCACGCCGGATCCCTCGAGGTTCACCGTCACCTCGATGTCGGTCTCCTTGGTCTTGCGCTTGATGGTGGCGCTGCGCATGAAAACTGCCTTCCTTGACCGACCCTTCACCGGCGCCGGGGCCGAAAACGCGGCCCTTTTAACAGGCCGATGCCGCCTTCGCTACTGCGGGATGACGCTGCCGGCGTTTAACTTTGACCTATGGTGAGCCGATTCGCGCGTATTTCGTTTGGACGCGTTTTCTTTACGCGAACCGATCCCCACCCCGGATCAGGTCCGGGACAGGCCTTCGCTTGAAAAAGGCTCTGGTTGTAACCCCGCCCGCAAGCCCCTAAATCTGACCGGCAACGAGGTATTTCATGCAGGCACCACAGAACGAGCTGCCGGTCTGGCATGGCACCACCATTTTGACCGTCCGCAAGGGCGGGAAGGTGGTGATCGGCGGCGACGGACAGGTCTCAATCGGCCAGACCGTGATCAAAGCCAACGCCAAAAAGGTCCGCAAACTCGGCAAGGGCGACGTCATCGGCGGCTTCGCCGGCGCCACCGCTGATGCCTTTACACTTTTCGAGCGGCTGGAAAGCAAGCTCGAGCAATATCCGGGGCAACTCACCCGTGCCGCCGTCGAACTTGCCAAGGACTGGCGCACCGACCGCTATCTGCGGCGGCTGGAGGCGATGATGATCGTCGCCGACAAGGAGGTGTCGCTGGTCCTGACCGGCACTGGCGACGTGCTGGAGCCGGAAGCCGGCGTGATGGCAATCGGCTCCGGCGGCAATTATGCGCTGGCCGCGGCGCGCGCGCTGATCGATTCGGACAAGGACGCCGAGACCATCGTGCGCCGCGCGCTCGATATCGCCGCCGACATCTGCGTCTATACCAACCGCAACGTGACCATCGAGACGCTGCAGGCCGGCTGAGCGATGGCCTATGTCTTTCGGCCGATGACGTCCGGCGATCTTGCGATGGTCCAGCGCTGGCTCGAGACGCCCGAGGTCGTGCGCTGGTGGGGGCAGCCGGATGAACAATACCAGCTGGTCAGCGGCGATCTCGACCATCCCGATATGGATCAGTTCATTGTCGGCCTTGACGGCCATCCGTTCGGCTACATCCAGTGCTACGCGCTCAGCACCTGGAACGCCGGCCTCGGCGCGCATCCGCCCAAGACGCGCGGCATCGACCAGTTCATCGGCATATCAGACATGATCGGCCGCGGCCATGGCTCGGGCTTCATCCGGAAATTCGTCGATGATTTGCTGAAGTCGGGAACGCCGCGCGTCGTGACCGATCCTGATCCCGACAATGGCCGCGCGATCCGCGCCTACACCAAGGTCGGCTTTCAAAGCGAGCGCATAGTTGATACGCCTGACGGCCCGGCACTATTGATGGTGCGCGACCGATGACGCTCGAGCATGACGCCACCGCGGCACCCGCCGCCCTTTCGGCGTGGCGATGGGCGCTGATCGCCCTCAGCCTGCTCGCGCTGCAGGCTTCGATGCTGTTTGCGATGGGGCGGCTGCCGATCTGCGCCTGCGGCTATGTGAAATTTTGGCACGGCGTGGTGCAAAGCTCGGAAAATTCGCAGCACATCACCGACTGGTACAGCTTCTCCCATCTGATCCACGGCTTCCTGTTTTACAGTGCGACCTGGCTATTGTTTTCGCGGCTGCCCTGGCCTGCCCGGCTGATCATCGCGATGATGGTCGAAATCGGTTGGGAACTCGTCGAAAATTCCAACTGGATCATCGAGCGATACCGGACCGCCACGATGTCGCTGGATTATTTTGGCGACAGTATCGTCAATTCGGTCTCTGACACGCTCGCCATGGTCGTGGGCTTCGTGCTGGCCCGAACGCTCCCCGTGGCGCTGACGGTGGCGCTTGCGATCGCTTTCGAGGTATTGGTCGGACTTCACATTCGCGACAATCTGACGCTCAACATCATCATGCTGATCTATCCGTTCGACGCGATCCGGCACTGGCAGGCGGGCCCGCCGATCATTTGATCATCATAAACGCGGCTTGTCCTCGCAGCCCTGAAATCCTAACTAGGCCATATGACAGACTTCTCCCCCCGTGAAATCGTTTCCGAACTCGACCGCTTCATCATCGGCCAGGCCGATGCCAAGCGCGCGGTCTCCATCGCGCTGCGCAACCGCTGGCGCCGCCTGCAGCTTTCCGACAGCTTGCGCGAGGAGGTGCTGCCCAAAAATATCCTGATGATCGGACCGACCGGCGTCGGCAAGACCGAGATCGCACGGCGGCTCGCGAAACTTGCGGGCGCGCCGTTCATCAAGGTCGAGGCCACCAAATTCACCGAGGTCGGGTACGTTGGCCGCGACGTCGAGCAGATCATCCGCGACCTTGTCGAGGTGGCCATCGCACAAGTGCGCGAACGCAAGCGCAAGGACGTGCAGGCCCGCGCCCAGCTCGCCGCCGAGGAGCGTGTGCTCGATGCGCTGGTCGGCGCCAATTCCAGCGCTGCGACCCGCGACTCGTTTCGCAAGAAATTACGCGCCGGCGAACTCAACGACAAGGAAATCGAGATCGAGACGCAATCGTCAGGCGGAATGCCCTTGTTCGAGATTCCGGGCATGCCGGGCGCCCAGATGGGCGCGATCTCGATCGGCGATATCTTTGGCAAGATGGGCGGCCGCACCAAGACCCGCCGCCTGACGGTGGCGAGTTCGCACGAGATCCTGGTCAACGAGGAATCCGATAAGCTCCTGGACAACGATCAACTGGTGCAGGAATCGATCGGCGCGGTCGAGAACAATGGCATCGTGTTCCTCGACGAGATCGACAAGATCTGCGTGCGCGACGGTCGCGTCGGCGGCGATGTCTCGCGCGAGGGCGTGCAGCGCGACCTGCTGCCGCTGATCGAAGGCACCACCGTCTCGACCAAGCACGGCGCGGTCAAGACCGATCATATCCTGTTCATCGCATCCGGCGCGTTTCACATCGCCAAGCCGTCGGACCTGTTGCCGGAATTGCAGGGCCGCCTGCCGATCCGAGTCGAGCTGCAGGCACTGACGCGCGACGACATGCGCCGCATCCTGACCGAGCCCGAGGCGTCGCTGATCAAGCAATATGTCGCGCTGATGCAAACCGAAGGGGTGACGCTCGAGGTCACCGACGGCGCCATCGATGCGCTGGCGGACGTCGCGGTCGCGGTCAATTCGACCGTGGAGAATATCGGCGCGCGGCGCTTGCAGACGGTGATGGAGCGCGTGCTGGACGAGATTTCATTCTCCGCGCCCGACCGCAACGGCGAGACCGTCAAGGTCGATGCCGACTATGTGCAGAAGCACGTCGGCGACCTCGCCAAGAACGCCGATCTGAGCCGGTTTATCCTTTAAAACTGGTTCGTGCTGCCCCGCACGCGTTGCGCCTCGCTCGCCCATGAGTTAGTCCAGCCCCGATTTCGCTGCCGTTTTCGGGGGCTCGATGGATTTGCGTGGGTGGAAAAACCCCTGGCGGTGGATGCTGGCCGTCAATGTCGCGGTGCTGACGGGGGTTTTCCTGCACAAGATCACGCTGCCGCCCTACGTCCCCTATATCCATCTTCTGGTCGACTATCATTTCGGCTTTACCAGGCGCGCGCTGATCGGCGCCATCGTCTCGCTGTTTGCTTCAAGGGTGCCGGTATGGCTGGTGTTCGCGCTCGGCGGCGCGACGTGGCTGATCACGCTCGGCCTGTTCGTCCAGCTGTTCCGGCGAACCTTCGGCCTTGATGACGAGCACATGCCGCTGTTGATATTCACAGCGGGCTCGCCGTTCTTCTTCAAAAACTTCATGCACACGCTCGGTCACTTCGACATCTATGGCTGTGCGCTTGCGATCTGCCTCTTGCTGGTGCCGGCGCGTTCGATCGCCTTTGTGCTGCTCGCAGCGCTGTTCTCCGTGATCCTGGTTCTGATCCACCACATCCATCTCTTGATGTATGTGCCGACCATCGTCGTCATCGTGGTGCTCAGGCATTATCTCGTCCAAGGCGCGAACCGGCGAAACCTGAGCGTCGGCGTCGCCGCTGCGTCAACCATCGGAGCGTTGTTTGTCGCCGCGCAATTCTACGGATCGATGCCGGTACCCGAGGCCCAGTTCGTGAACTATCTGCAGAGCCGGATGGCCGATCCATCGCGCAGCAATCTCTTGAGCTTCAGCTATATCTGGTACCAGCCGCTGGCGAAGGAAATCCGGGATACCTGGGTGCGCATGCCGTCGAACCTTCTGGGCATTCCGGTGTTCGCATTGCTGATCTCCTTGCACGTGCCGCTCTGGAAATATTTTGCCGGGCTGATCCGCTCACTCGCCGCTGATTGGCATCGGCGCGTCGTGATATCGGCGCTAACCGCGGTAAGCTTGGGCTATTTCGTGATGTTCGTGATCGTGTTCGATTATTCGCGGTGGATCTCGAACTGGGCGGTCTGCATGTTCCTGATCATGCATGCGGTGAAAACCCTGCCTGCCTCGCAAACCGTGCCGCCGATATCAGGGGATGATCGCAAGAACACCGTCCTCGGCTGGATCGTCACCTTGATCCCGCGCGTCGGGATCGTGCGGCCATTTTGACTAGAGCGGGATGACTTTTCTTCGAATCGTCATCCCGCTCTATCTTTTTGTTTGAGCATGATCTTTTCGGAAAACCGGTGTCCACTTTTCCGGATCATGCTTTCGGCTCACAGTTTCGACCGCCGGATGCGAACATACAGCGCGCCCTCGCCGCCATGGCCGATATGGGCTTCTTCAAATCCGACCACGAGCGAACGAAACTCGGGCAGAGCAAGCCATTGCGGTACCTGACGGCGCAGCACGCCGCGCTCGGACTCCGAAACGCCCACCTTGCCCTTGCCGGTAATGACAAGCACGAAGCTCAATCCGTCGCCGTGGGCACGCTGCAGGAATCCGAACAGTGCGCGATGCGCGCGTACTTGCGTCATGCCGTGCAGATCGAGCCGTGCATCGATTTCCATACGTCCGCGGGAGAGCTTTGAGCGCTCCCGGCGTCCGAGCGGCGCTAGCGGCGGCGTGGCCGGTTTTGGCGAGCTTGCCGTCTGAACGGATACGCGCGGCTTTGCCACTGAGGCAGGCCTGGCAGCCGCCGGCACTTCCGTTGAGGTCTCGATAGAGTGCACCTTCGCCGCGCGGGGTCTTTTTCGCAACGGTTTGACCTGTTTGGCGACGCTTTCCCACAGTGCGCGCTCTTCCTCGCTCAAACTGCGCTTGCGGCGTGGCTGCGACGGCTGATCGGGGATCGGCTCGGCAGGCGGACGTCTCATCGGCCGGGCCGGCGATAGCGAGTGCGACGGCGGCGGAACTCGTCACGGCTCGGTTGGATGTTCGGCCGCGCCTCCGGCAGCGGTACCGGCTGCGTCACTTGCGCTTGAGCCGTCGGAGTTTGCACGACCGGCGTTGCGGGCTTGGCCGCCGCGTTGTCTTTGGGCGCATCCGTCGCCGGTGCCGCCGAAGCTGCCGACGGTTTCGTGAGCGTCTTCTGATCCTTTGGCTTATCCTTCAGCGGATCGACCTGCGGAAACAGTCTCGCGATCTTTTCCGACGGTCGCGCATCCGGAACCGGCATCTTGCGGCCGCGCGCCAACGGATCGAGGCTCTTCGGCACCAGCATGACGAAGCGCATAGTGTGCCGAAGCCGGCCGGACACTTTGCCCGCGTCCGCGCCCGCACCGAAATAGAGATCGGCGCGCGCGGGGCCCGTTATCGCCGAGCCGGTGTCTTGTGCAATCATCAGCCGCTGAAACGGCGTTTTCGACTTCTCCGACTCGATCGGCAACTCGCCGGCGATGAAAAACGGCGTACCATAAACGTGCAGCGCCTTGTCGACGGCGATCGACCGGCCCGGCGTCAACGGCACGCCCTGCGCGCCTACCGCCTCATCCTTGTCGGAGAGCTGCACCTGGCGAAAGAACACATAGGCGCGGTTCTGCCGGCGCAATTCCTTGGCGCCATCGGGGTTTTGATCCATCCACTCCCTGATCTTGTGCATCGACATCTCCTCTTTCGGGATGATGCCGCGGTCGATCAGGATGCGGCCAACCGCCGTATAGGGATAGCCATTATGCGCGTCGTAATTGATACGCAGCGTCGCGCCGTCCTCGATGTGAACTCGCGCCGAACCCTGGATCTGTGCGAACAATAGATCGGTCTGGTCCTTGAGCCAGCAAATCTCAAGCCCGCGGCCGGCGATCGCGCCGTCCTCGATCTCGCCGCGATCATAGTAAGGTACGAGCTTGCGGCGGCCGATCTTGCGGAACACCTGCCCCTTGTTCGGCAGGTCCGGCGAGTCTTGCGTGAAGCCGCGGACGAACAGGTTCGAGGGACGGCGATAGACCGGCACATTGTAGACGTCGGTCTGGGTGCGCGATCCATCGAGGATGGGCTCGTAATAGCCGGTGACGAAGCCGGCATCTTCGCCGAGCCGCGAGATTTGCAGCGGAATGAAATGGTCCTCGAAGAAGGCGCGTGCCTTGGCGCCGTCGAAGATATCCGCGAGCCTTGCCGCACGGCACGGCTCGCGCAGCGAAACCCCCAAAGCCTTGGGAGTTGAGGCTTTTGGAGTTGCAGCAGGCAGCGCGTGTTGCGCCGCGATCGGCTTGCAGCTCGCGCGAAACGCCCGGTAGGCCGCGAGATGATCGTCGTTGCTCCAGCCGGCGACGTCTGCCCACGCCAGCGGGATATATTGGCTGCCGCTGATCTCGAGCGGCAAGGCGAGACGGGGATATGGAATGGGGCGGGAATCGGTGAGGTGACGGCGGGCGGTGCGCGCGCCGTGCACGGCGAGCGGGGCCAACGACAATGCAACGGCGATCGCACCAAACGCCGCGGCATATCGCCTGAAACGGACCGGGCTAGTGGGCGCTTCCGGTGCCAACCAGCTTCCAGTTTGGATCGCGCGAAGTCGTGTCGCGGGCAAATGTCCAGACATCGGTGATATCGGCGACCTTGTCCGGATTGCCGTCGACAATAGTGCCGGCCTTGTCGCGGGTGACCGAGATCATCTGCGACACAAAGCGAACGGTAAGCTGCGCCGAGCGATCGCGCGTTTCCGCGCCCACCAGCTCGGCCTTGTCGATCGAAACGAAGCGCGTTTCAGTCTTCTGCTCGTGCCTCTCGCGATCCCTGATGACGGCCTCGAAGCTTTCATAGACCTCCGACGACAACAAATCGCGCAAGGCTCGGCGGTCGCCATTGGCGAACGCCAGCACGATCATTTCGTAGGCGCCGCGTGCACCGCTCAGGAAATGCCGGGGATCGAACGAGGAATCTTGCGCGGCGATGGCATCAAGCCCCTGCGCCAGCGGCGTACCCGGCTCGGTCAAGCCCTTCCAGCGATCGCTCGGCGGCGCCACGTCCGCGGTCGGTGCCAGCGGCGCGTGGTCGATCACCTTTCCCGGTATCGGAACGACGTTATTGTCCTGCGCGCCCTGCACCGCGTTGCGCGCCGTGCGGTCGAACGGCGGCCGTTCGCTGCCGGTGCGCTGTCCGAGGACGCTGCGCAGGCGCAGGAAGATGAAGACTGCCAGCGCCAAGAAGATGATGGTATAAATATCCACGTCGTTTTCGCTTTCTGGTCTCTGCCGGCAACGGCTCTGGCGGTAGAGCGTTCCTTAATCTTAGGGGAACGGCAGAGATTGCATCATCGATATACGCCCGCTCGATGTAAGCACGAAATCTTGCCCGGCCAGTGGCGCGTTTTACCGCCAACGAATTGTAGCGCGTTTTGGGCCCGAGAGGAAACCCGTTCCTGCCTGGAAATCACGCATATTCAATCGTTTAAGATGCCCATTCCTTGGCGGTTTGCCCACCACCATCAACTCGGTGCCCCAGCGCCGGACTTGGGCGGCCGAAGGAACACCGTCGTCCTTGTGGAACGAGGCGGGCCTATGATAGCCACTCGCCCGGCGACGGCATTTTTGCCAATCAAAGCAAATTTCGACACAAAACCGGGCCTACGCTCGCTGCAGGAGATTATTTCATGACCAATGGCAACGGCGCTCCTCCCGAGGCAGCCCCTCCTCCCCAGTTGAACGTGCTGGCGCAATACACCAAGGACCTGTCATTCGAAAATCCGAATGCCCCTGGCTCGCTCGCGCCGCAACCGCAGCCCCCTCAGATCAATATCCAGATCAATGTCGGCGCCAACAATATCGCCGAGAACGAATACGAAGTGACGCTTTCGGTCGAGGGCAAGGCCGAAAATGCCGGCAAGTTGATGTTCTCTTTCGACCTCGCCTATGCCGGCGTTTTCCGCATCGTGAACGTGCCCAAGGAAAACCTGCACCCGCTGATCATGATCGAATGTCCGCGGCTCCTGTTTCCGTTCGCGCGCGAAATCATCGCCACTTCGGTCCGCGACGGCGGGTTTCCGCCGTTGATGCTGGATCCGGTCGACTTCGTCGGTCTCTATCGCCAGAACATGGAACGGCAGGCTGCCGCGGCGCAGACTTCCGGCGCGAAACCGAGCTAGTTATTTGGGGCGTGATCTAATCCGACCTGCCTTCGCCCGGCGAAGCCTAGAGCATGATCCGGAAAAGTGGGTACCAGTTTTCCGAAAAGATCATGCTCAAACAAGGAGATAGAGCGGGATGACGATTCGAAGAAAAGTCATCTCGCTCTAGGCCACGCAAACTGCCGCCTGCCAGGGCTTCGCGCAGGCGGGAAACCGGTGCCCACCCCGCTATCCAAGTGCGGGGCAGGCTTTTGCGCTAACGCGGCCCTTCGGGTCGGGATTACGCCGTCGGAATCAGAAACTCGTTCCAGATCGGCTTATCGCCAAGCGTGGCGATGAAGGCCCGATGGGCCTCGCGATCGGCATCCGTGATCCGCGGCGCCAGCGGCACCGGGCGCTGCCGCCGCGGCATTTCGCCCGATGCGCCAATTCGTATCTCGCGGGTCTCGGCCGCCAGGATCAGTTGCGACTGCCGGGCTCCGATCAGGTCGATGTAGACTTCGGCCAGAAGCTCGGCGTCGAGCAGCGCGCCGTGCTTGGTACGGCGGGAATTGTCGATCGCATAGCGCGAGCAGAGGTCGTCGAGCCGGTTCGAAACACCCGGATGCTTGCGGCGCGCCAACAGCAGCGTGTCGACCAGGCGCTCGCGGGGGATCGCCGGCCGCTTGATGCGGTCAAGCTCGGCGTTGATGAAGCTGATGTCGAACGAGGCGTTGTGGATCACCAGCGGCGCGTCGGCGAGGAATTCGAGGAATTCGTCGACCACCTCGGAAAATAGCGGCTTGCTCGCCAGGAACTCGGTGGAAAGCCCGTGCACCGCGAACGCTTCGGCCGGCATGTCGCGCTCGGGGTTGATATGGCGGTGAAAGGTCTGCCCGGTCGGCATCCGGTTGAAAATCTCGACGCAGCCGATCTCGACGAGCCGGTCGCCGCGCAACGGATCAAGGCCAGTGGTTTCAGTATCGAGAACGATTTCGCGCATGAATGCTAACACCGACGGACGGCGAATCAGGGCCGCCGCCGCGGCATCTTAGCAACCTCGCGCAGAATGTCCCGGATCTGGGCCCGCACCGGGTCAAGCCCGTGCGATGTATCCACCACGAAATCCGCCCGTTCGCGCTTTTCAGCATCGGGCAGTTGCCGCGCCAGGATGGCATCGAGCTTTTCGCCGGTCATGTTGTCGCGCGCGAGAATGCGCTCGCGCTGAACTTCCGGCGAGGCCGTCACCACCACCACCGCATCGACCCGCTTCTCGCCGCCGGTCTCAAACAACAAGGGTACGTCGACCACCGCGACCGGCGCGCCGGACCGCTCGGCGTCGTCAAGGAACTTTTCGCGGGAGGCGCCCAGCATCGGATGCACGATCTGTTCAAGTTGCGTCATCGCCGCCGGATCGTGCACCACGCGCGCCGAAAGCTTGTTGCGATCGACCTTGCCATCGACGGTGGTGCCCGGAAAGGCGGCTTCGATCGCCGACGCCGCTTCGCCCTGATAGATTTTGTGGACGGTAGCGTCCGCATCGTAAACGGGGACGCCGGCTTCCGCGAAAAGTTTTGCGGTGGTGGATTTCCCCATCCCGATCGAGCCAGTCAATCCCAGGATCAGCATTTTACGATCGCCAATTTTGGAATGGCTCATACCGCCAGGAGCTTTTCGCTGCGCAGAAAGGCAAGCAGCGGCAATAGCGGCAGGCCGAGAATGGTGAAATGGTCGCCTTCAATGCGCTCGAACAGATGCACGCCCAGTCCTTCAAGCTGGTAGGCGCCGACGCTTGACGTAACCGCCTGCCCCGCCCGGTCCAGATAGGCCTCAATTTCCACCTCGTTGAGCGGTCGCACCGTCATCCGCGCGAGCGCGACATGCACGAACACTATCTCGCCGCCGTGAGCCACGGCAACGGCGGAATTCAGCTCGTGGGTGCTGCCGGCGAGGCCGCGCAACTGTTCTGCAGCCTCGAGGCGGCCTGAAGGCTTGTTGAAAAGGCGCTGGCCCAGCGCCAGCGTCTGATCGGCGCCGACGACGTATCGCGCAGGCTTTTTTATCGAGACCGCAACAGCTTTTGCGCGCGCCAACAGCGCGGCGATGTCGGCGGGCGCCGACAGGCCGGCTGACTGCTGAGCGGCCCGCTCATCGATATCGGCAGGAATGGTTTCAAAGTCGATGCCGGCATTCGCGAGCAGCAGTTGCCGCGCGCGGCTCTGCGACGCCAAGACCAAACGCTCGTTTCCTTGCCAGACAGTCATCGGTGAAAAATCATTCCGCGAACCGGTGCCGCTGCCGGTCGGTGTAGAGTTTGAGCACCGCGGCCGCGGTTTCTTCAATCGATCGCCGCGTCACATCGAGCTGCGCCCAGTTGAGCTTGGCGCTCAGCCGTCTAGCGAAAGCAACTTCATCGGCAACAGCCTGCTTGTCGATATACTCGTCATTGCCGGAACTCGCGCCCATGCTGAGCAACCGGTTTTGCCGCACCTGGATCAGCCGCTCCGGCGTCGCGTGCAAGCTCACCACCAGCGGTTTTGTCAGCTTCTCAAGCTGATGCGGAAGCGGTATCCCCGGCACCAGCGGCACATTGGCGGTGCGGATGCCGCGATTTGCGAGATAGATCGAGGTCGGTGTCTTCGACGTGCGGGACACCCCGACCAGCACCACATCGGCCTCCTCCAGGCCTTCGACATGCTGGCCGTCATCATGCATCATGGTGTAGTTCAGCGCATCGATGCGCTTGAAATATTCCGCATTCAGCACGTGCTGCGCGCCAACGCGCCCCGTGGTCGCGGCCCCGAGATAGGCTTCGAACAATTGCATCACCGGGCCGATGATCGACAAGCTCGGAATGTTGAGCTCCTTGCATTTGGCCTCCAGCCGGACGACCAGATCCTTCTCGAGCAAGGTGAACAGCACGATTCCGGGTGCTTCCTCGATTTCATTCAACACGCGGTCGAGCTGCTTCTGGCTGCGCACCAGCGGATAGACATGTTCCACCGGCGTGACTTTGGCATATTGCGCGGCTACCGCGCGCGCCACCGTAATCAGGGTTTCACCGGTCGAATCGGATATCAGATGAAGGTGAAAATAATTGCCTGATGTGGGCACTTGAAGCCTGTGTGTCCTGTGAATCCCTGTGAAGCTCGGTGATGAGAATCAAAGGCCGTTTGGCGGATCAGGGATAAGCCGGCCTTTTCTTCACACCCGCTCACCAACGGAAAAGTTTGCGCGGTCGAGGCAATGATACTGAGGTTATGTGGACTTGTCTCTCCATAACCCGCGCACGGAACGATGCAAGCAGCTGATTAAGGTAGTGTAATCGGGTTGGCCGGTCATCGCCGAGGAATTGTTGAAGGATGTGAAAAAGCCGCCGACATCGCCGGGATGATTTTGCGCGAGTGCAATCCACCGCTACTTAGACTCAAACCTTTAGATTCTTAATTTAGTTTTAGGGAAGGCTTGCTTGCGGACAGATCTCGGCGCAAATCGACGACCGGCGTTGGTGATGCGAGTAGCACTGCGCTCGAGAGGTTGGACGGATGTACGAATGGATCAAGGCGCTGCATATCATCGCCGTCATCTCGTGGATGGCGGGCATGCTCTATCTGCCGCGATTGTTCGTCTACCATTGCGGAACAGAAGCGGGGTCGAAGCAATCCGAAACGTTCAAGGTGATGGAACGCCGGTTGCTCAGGCTGATCATCAACCCCGCGATGATCGTGACGTGGGTCGCCGGACTTTATCTCGCATGGAGCGGGCATTGGTTTTCGTCCGGCTGGCTGTACGGAAAGCTTTTGCTCGTAATCATCTTGTCGGGTGTCCACGGTCTTTTTTCCCGGTGCGTGAAGGATTTCGCCGCCGACCGGAATACGCGAAGTGAGAAATTCTATCGAATTATCAATGAGGTGCCGACGGTACTGATGATTTTCATCGTGATCCTGGTAGTGGTGAAGCCGTTCTGATTGTGATCTTGCCTAAATCTCGGACGTCAGGCCCGCTTGCGAACGGTCGAGTGATTTTCTATATTGTTGAAATCCCACCCAACGCAGGCGGATGTGGCTGCGTTCCGGTTTCCTTTAGAGGTGAACCGGCCGCCGCATCAGGTTTGAAGCCTCTCCGGCGCTTTCCTCGCTTAGACCTGCGGACCTTTTCCTTTATTCGCGTCCGCTTTTCTTAAAGCCACCTCGCACCCCTTCCCTACCAGTTACTCCACAGGACCACCCCAATGCGGGAAATGAAACTCCAAGACCTCAAGTCTCAAACGCCGGCCGAGCTCGTTGCATTCGCCGAAGAGAAAGGGGTCGAAAATGCCAGCACCATGCGCAAGCAGGAGCTGATGTTCGCCATTCTCAAGCAACTCGCGATCCAGGAAATCGACATTATCGGCGAGGGCGTTGTCGAAGTGCTCTCCGACGGTTTCGGATTCTTGCGCTCGCCGGATGCCAATTATCTGCCGGGACCTGACGACATTTATGTCTCGCCCTCGCAGATACGCCGCTTCGGGCTTCGCACCGGCGATACCATCGAAGGCCACATTCGCAGCCCGAAGGAAGGCGAACGCTATTTCGCGCTGCTGAAAGTCAACACGCTGAATTTCGAGGATCCGGAAAAGGCCAAGCACAAAGTCAATTTCGACAATTTGACACCGCTGTTTCCGGATCAGCGTTTCCGGCTGGAAATCGACGACCCGACCAGAAAGGACCTATCTGCAAGGGTTATCGACATCGTCGCGCCGATCGGTAAAGGCCAGCGCGCCCTGATCGTGGCGCCGCCGCGCACCGGCAAGACCGTGCTGATGCAGAACATCGCGCACTCGATCACCGCCAATCATCCGGAATGCTATCTGATCGTGCTTCTGATCGACGAGCGCCCGGAA
This sequence comes from Bradyrhizobium sp., assembly GCA_049674245.1. Classification (GTDB taxonomy): domain Bacteria; phylum Pseudomonadota; class Alphaproteobacteria; order Rhizobiales; family Xanthobacteraceae; genus Bradyrhizobium. The sequence continues at coordinate 15,858 of JBATYU010000173.1, forward strand.
GAAGTCACCGACATGCAGC
>JBATYU010000174.1:0-12011 GCA_049674245.1 Bradyrhizobium sp.
CGCTTGGGTGGTGCGGCTCAAGCGCTGCCTGCAGAAGTTTCAGGGTCTGCAATGGCTGTCGCAAGTCATGGCTTGCGGCGGCCAGAAAGCTCGATTTGGCGCGATCGGCCATTTCTGCTGTTTTCCACGCGAGCGAAAGCTCCTCATCAAAGCGCTTGCGTGCGGTCACATCCGTTGTGAGCCCATTGATGCGCGTAGGCTTTCCGGCTGAATCGAACTGGACGATCGCGATCTGTTCCAGCCAGACTTCACCACCATCCGGCCGCCGGCAGCGGAATGCGATCGAATGCGAGGGCTGGTCCGGACGAGCACCGTCTAGGCAGGATGCCACCAGCGGGTGATCTTCAGGATGTATATGTTTCAGCCATTCAGTCCCGCGGAGAACCTGTTGCGAGTTGAGACCGAGGATCTCAGTTGCATTTTGGCTGAACCGTACTTCGTCGGCAGACGCGTCCCAATCGAAAGCCATAACGCTGCCGGCCCGCAGCGCCTCCTGTAATCGGGTCTCCCTCTCCAGAATCGCCCCTTCGTGAAGCCTCCGCTCGCTAAACAGGGCCGCAAGAACGAGGGCGCCTAGTGAGATCGCCAGAATGGCAGCTTGGGCCCCTACCACACGCTGTTCGATCGACAGGTGCGGGTCCCCGAAAATGCCGATTGCGAAAATTGTCGTCCAGACAATCGTGGTCGAACAGATGAACGTGGCAGCCGCGGTGAACGCTGGACGAAGGCGAGATGCGATCCAGAGCAGAAGTGGGCAGAGCGCGCCAATCGCCAGCTCCTCGGTCCAGGGCTCATTGGGCAAGAAAACCAGCAAAGCGCACACGAGGGACACCACAGCAAGCGCTAAAACGCCTTCCGCGATCTCGCGCCGCGGTGGGAGGTTGCGCATCAACGATGCCAGCCCGATCGCGAGGGGCGCCACCGCAATGATCCCGAGCGCGTCAGATGAGAACCAGTGAAGCCAGATCACCGGCGGGGACGCGGTTGACGCGTGAAACAGCATAAAGCCTACCGTACCCGCAATGCCGGAGAGACTTGTTCCTGCAGCGGTCGCGGCGAATAGTGCCAGCACCCTTCGCAGTTCGTTCAACTCGAACGGGGAGCCGCAAAAGTGATGGATCAGACCTGCGACGATGACGGCCTCACCGGCGTTCGCGACAGCAAAGAACACCGAGCTCCAGATGTTGCGATCGCCCAGCAAATTGGCCGTGATCGTAGCAGCTACCACCCCGACGACGACAGTCCACCGAGCGGCAGAACCAAGGGCGATCAAAATCCCTGAAGCCACCCCCGCAGCGGGCCAGAACACGGCAACACCATCGACCGGCTCCAGCAATGCAAGGCTCAGCCGTGCGGCGACAAAATAGGCCAGTGCCACTCCGACGGTCGAAATAACTTTTGCCCCGCTTGCGAGCGGGTGGCGAGCCAATATGACCGTCTGTTTTGCGGCAGTGCTCAATGTCGCCTCCGCTCGTCTGGGCCAAAATCCCTGACGCACAAAGCCTTGCACCATCGCCCCGACATCGCCCATGCCGCAGCTCTAGCGACTATAGGCCCGCGTTTCCGCTCAGACCACCATGACGGCGGGCACTGACGATGTCCGCTGTGCGGGGAAGCCGGAAGTGGTCGGCGCCACGTCAAAACGACGCGATTGGACCCACACCGGACATCGGCCAAACTGCCAGCTCCAGCGCGCGAGTTAGTCGGCCGGTTCATTGGCGCGGAGCGTCACTTTGGCATGCAGAGGGGCCTAAGCGCCTCGTCAAGGCCACGGGCCTTGGCGTACTCGATCAGTGTCTGCCGGGCTGCTTCGCAACGCTCTGCGCTTGTAAATTCCTGTGTCGATATCACGGCGCCATTGACAGCCCCGAGCCAGCTCATGATGATTAGAACATGGGTCACAATATCCTCCTCACCGTCTGGCTCGGCGGTACGCGCTTCGGCTGCGGCAAACAATCTCTTGCTTCGCTTGGTGTGCCTGGATGTCCTCAGGCAGGCCGTATCGCCCGGACGATCCAGATCAGCAAGACCGCGCCGATGAAGCCGGAAATCAGGTAGCCGATCCATCCTCCCAGGACGATCCCGAAGTAGCTCAAAATGGCGCTGGCAATTGCCGCACCGACGATGCCGAGCACAATATTCATGATCATTCCCATGTTACTCTTCATGAATTGCTCTGCCAGCCAGCCTGCAATCCCGCCGATGATGATGGCCGCTATCCAGCCTACTCCAGCGTCACTCATGGCTCATCTCCTTGAAAAGTCGGACGTTGCGCCTGAGCACGTTGCGCCCAATGAGCGGCTGACGATTGATCCATATCAACGCGAAGCACCGAAAGGCCGGGTGTGCGGCAGCGCCTCCCACATGCAATGCAGAAGGTGCACGTTGGGGCGGTCCGACGATGGCCGCAATCAAACCAGCATTCCCTGGGCATCCGATCCTGCCAACGGCGCTATCGCGTAGCGCGCTCCTGAGCGTGATCGCCAGGCGGTTAAAACGGCGCGTTTGACCCATATCGTCGGTATGTCAAATTCTCATGGCCGGCTTACCGGGGGCTGGCCGGTCTCCGAGGCTTCAACCGTCGGGTTTCTGAGGGCGCGGTGAGGCGGTATTTGGCTAACATTAGAAGAGCAGTCCCTCAGCTTCATCAGCGTGTCGGTAACCCTTCGGCCCAATTGCCCAATCGCTTCGTCGGTGAGGATTGATCTCGCGCTTCCGAGCCGGTCGACGTTGACATTCAGGACGCTCAGCGCCTCCTTCAGTTGCGCCATTTCGAATTTGATGGATGGATTTTCTCCTGCCCTGATCTCCCGAAGAGTGTTGCCAAGCGTGCGGACTTCCGCCGTCAGGTTTCGGAGATTCGCTAGCGCGTCTTTCGACGGCAGATCGACTTTTGACAACACAGCCTCAGTCATCGTTGCGACGACGTTTTCGGCAAAATGGTTGATGCCCGCAATCGCGACGAGCGCAAGAATCGCGGCGGCGATCACCAGGATCGCGGTCGCATTGATCAGTGCCAGCAGCAACTGCCCAGGCAGCCTCCACAGCCGCGCGGAAATCCATTGCGATCGGGCTCGGGCATGGTTGCCTCCTGTCATCTCCCGGTGCCGGCTGCGCGCGCGTCTGGCGGCACCTCGTTGCCGCACCGTCAGCAAGCGCGACCAATTCCCGCCGCGGCATGGGACCAATCCTGTGGGGCATGGGACGGCGCGTCAAAGCTCAGTGCGGAAATAATATCAGATTTCCCTGCAAAAGGATGCGAATTGCAGCTGGTCCAACCATCCGAGGCATGGGGGGGCGCGGATCGAACGAGAACACCAATTGCGGCTACCAGTTTCGGCCGCATGTGCCGCGGCCCAGCCAATAGAGGGCCTCTTTTGAGTGGGCGTGGGATCGTGTAGTCTTTCCTTCAAGCTGCTCTTCGAGACGGGATGTGCCGACGTCTCCGTGCAGCCGAATGGGCAGCGCAGATGCTCTCGGCAGGCACCGCATTTTCCTAAGACCGACAATCCTTTTGTGCCGGTCTCTCACTGAATATTCGCAGTGCGCACGCATGCACGGCGATGATTGCGCGAAACTCTACTTCGACCGCAAGAGGGAACGCCATGAGATCAAATCTTGGAACATTGGCCACAGCGCTGTTGGCAAGCGCATTCGCCACGGCGGCCTGGTCGCAAGGACTGGGCCGCGTGAACTTCGAGACTTCGTGCACGCCGCAGGCGCAGGAGAAATTCGACCGCGGCCTGGCAATGGTGCATTCATTCTTCTATCCGGACAGCGTCCAGGCCTTCACCGAAGCCGCTGCCGCCGACCCGCAATGCGCGATCGCCTACTGGGGCATCGCGATCAGCCATCGTCCCAACCCGATGATCCTGCCGCTGACAACAGCGGTTTTGAAGAACGGGTTGGAGGCGGTCGAGAAGGGTAAAGCGATCGGCGCCAAGACTGAACGCGAGCGCGACTGGCTTTTGGCGATCGAGCCTTACTACAAGGACTACGACAAGGTCGATCAAACCCAGCGCGGGCTCGCCTACGAAAAGGCGATGGAAGCGCTGATGCAGAAATATCCCGATGATCCGGAGGCAGCGATTTTCTACGCGCTCGCCCTCAATGAGACGGCGCTGCACAGCGACAAGACGCTCGCCAATCAGCTCAAGGCCGGGGCGATCCTGGAAAAGATCGAGGCGAAACTACCGGACCATCCGGGCGTGCTGCACTATCTCATCCACACTTACGATTACCCGACGCTCGCGCAACGCGGTCTTGATGCCGCCAATAGATATGCCGAGGTTGCCCCCGCGGCGCAGCATGCCCAGCACATGCCCTCGCATACCTATTCGATGCTCGGGATGTGGACACAATCGGTCGCATCGAACACAAAATCACGTGCGATCGCCCAGACCCAAGCGGCCAGGCTCTGGCCGGGGGCGACGCATCCAGGCGAGCCGCACCATATGGACTTTATGGAATACGCCCTGCTGCAAACGGGACAGGAGGGACCGGCGAAGCAGCTCCGCGATGACAGCAACGCGATAAAAAAGCTCGGGTTTGAATTCCTCGGCAGCTATACGGCGCTTGCGGCAGTGCCGGCGCGCTTTGCGTTGGAACGCCAGGCGTGGAACGAGGCAGCTGCGCTTGAGCCGAGGGGCAGCAAGTTTCCACAGGCCGAGGCTATCACTCATTTCGCCCGCGCCATCGGATCGGCCCGCAGCGGCGACCTCGCCGCTGCCGAGCGCGACGTCGACAATCTCAAGGTAATTCGTGCCACGCTGGAAAACGCAAGCCAGTCCTATTGGGCCACACAGGTCGAAATCCAGATGTTGGCTGCGTCGGCCTGGATTGCGCAGGCAAAGGGGGAGAAGGAGACGGCGCTGAAGCTCATGCGCGCGGCGGCGGACCTGGAGGACGACAGCGAAAAGCACATCGCGATGGAGAACCGGCTCTACCCGATGCGCGAACTGTTGGGCGACCTGCTGCTCGAACAGCAACAGCCGGGACTAGCGCTAGCGGAATATGAGACTTCGCTGGTGTCGACGCCCAACCGGCTGCGCGGCTTGTACGGCGCAGCTAAGGCGGCGAAGGCCGCAAATCAGCCGGAGAAAGCCACGACATATTTCCGGAAGCTTGCTGAGATGACCAAAGACGCCGATACCGATCGGGTGGAAATCAGCGAAACCAAGGCATCTTTGATGCAGCAGTAGGCTGCCGAGGCAGAGAATGAGCAGAACGGCGGCCGGCCGCACTGTCCGGCAGCCGGCTGATGGCACAACGATCATGATGCGTTCGATCCTCATCGCCGCCGTTGCCGGAGTGCTGACCGCAGTGCTGGCTTCGTATTTTTTGACTGCACCTGCCCGCCAGGGCCGGACAGCGACGCTGGCCAGTCCGGACAATGCAGCGTCCGGGGTAACCAATGCAGCCGAAGCGTGGCCGATCTGTTCGACCATGGCAGCAATGGTGGAAACGCCGGATTGGGCAGCGCTCGATCCCGATTTCGCAGCAGGCAAGCGAGCGATCGGCGCCGGCGATTGGGAAGGAGCGATCAAGGCTCTTACGAATGCGGCCCTTCGCGACGCCCGCAATGCGGATATCCAGAACTATCTTGGCTACGCCTATCGCAGGCAGCGGCAGTTCGATCCGGCAATGCAGCACTATCAGCAGGCTCTGACCCTCAATCCCCGGCACCGCAGCGCGCACGAACACCTCGGTGAAGCCCATTTGGCCCAAGGTGATCTGGCGAAAGCCAAAGAGCATCTCGCCGCTCTCGGGCAAATCTGTCTCATCCCCTGCGATGAATACGACGACCTGCAGCGGGCGATCGCGGAGTACAACAAACTCGCGAACCGCTGATCGAATCCAATTTTAACGCCAGCACAAGTGAATGGCACCTTACTCCATCTTGATGCCGGCCTCGTCTATGACTGCTTTCCATTGGCGTGCTTGCTCTTCCAGCGCGGCGGCAAACTGATCGGCGGTTCCAACCCTTGCATCCACGCCGAGAGCATTCAGGCTGGCGCGGACCTCTGCCGACTGCAGTCCTTCGTTGATCGCGCGGTTGAGCTGTTGAACGATCGGCACGGGAGTCCCTGCCGGCGCCAGCAAGCCGAATATGACCTCTGACGGGAATCCCGATACGCCGACCTCCTCCATCGTCGGCGTTTGCGGCAGCTCCGGCCAACGAACCCGGCTGGTTACGGCGAGCGCCTTGAGTTTCTGCTCCTTGAAGTGCGCCAACAGGGTCGACTTATTGCCGAACACCATGTCGATATGCCCGCCGAGCACGTCGGTAACGGCCGGCGCCCCGCCTTTGTAGGGCACGAACAGAATGTCGGTACCGGTCTTGGTCTTGAAGAACTCGCCCGCAAAGTGCGTGTAAATGCCGGGAGGAGCGCCATACTTCAGTTGTCCGGGATGATCCTTCGCGTATTTGATAAGCTCCTCCCAGGTATTGGCCGGCACGCGCGGTGATATGGCAAGCGCCAGGGAGTCGGCATAGATCGCAGCGACCGGAGCGAACGATTTGATCGGGTCGAAGCCTAGATTGCGATAGATCGCTCCGGTAATCGCATTCACGTTGCTCCCGCCGAGCAACAACGTGTAGCCATCCGAAGCCGCGGTCGCGACCACCTTGGCGCCAATTCTTCCGCCTGCGCCGGCCTGATTTTCGACGATGACGTTATGGCCAAGGCTGGTGGAGAGCGACTGCGCGACCAATCGAGCGGCAACATCGGTCGGCCCCCCGGCCGGAAACGGAACAACGATCTTGATGGTTCGTTCTGGATATCCTTCAGCTCGGCTCGGCTGCATGGACACCGTGCTGAGGGAGGCCATTAACACGGCGAGCAGCGAAGCCGCTACGCACCTCCGTTTTATGACCGCCGGCCGAATTGCCGCACACGCAAGTTCAACAGGCACCATCTTTCCCAACGTTTGCTACGCTCAGACGGAGGAATCTGTCCTGCGATATGTGGAAGACTTTCGCCAATTGTGCACCGTAAGCGCGAAACATCGATATCGAAAAATCGATGCTGCAAGAGAACCACCTGACGGGCAATGTCTCGAACAAGGCGATTTTGGAGCGCACCTTTACGAAACCCGTCACGTCCCTGGAGCGCGCGCGAAAAGTCGCGAATTACCCGACCCGGATACTCGGCGGCAATCTATTGCAAAGCGGACCTCTTCTTTGTCGCAGCATCGTAAATCATGACCTGCAGCATCGGAAACCTGCCGAACAGCTCAGCGCCGGCCTCTTGAGCGGCCTTTTCCTCATCGTAGTTGGTCTTGAAGTGACCGTCGACCACCAACGAGAAACCCTCGGCAGGCGGTACATCCGCTCTTTGAACATTTCTTGGCTGAGTTTCGTCGGCTAGTGTAATTGTCTTTCTCATTTGGAAACCTCACGTCGTTACAGGACAAATGGCCTCGTTCCCGAGGCTATGATCGTCACATCTTGTAGTGATGATGGGGCTGACTGCCCCGATTGGCAACGAAACGACGCGCTTATTGTTCCGCGACGCGCAGGAGCGTTTCGATCTTTCTGCCCAGTCGCCTCACGCGTCCCGCTTTATCTCCGGCTTTTCGTACAAGACTGCGTTCAAGAGCGAATTATGAACCTCGATCTTCCCGTTATAGGTTATGAAGCCGAGCTTGCGAAATTTGTTCATGAAAAAGCTGACACGGGAACGTGTTGTGCCGATCATTTCTGCCAGCGTTTCCTGGCTGACGTGCGCGGCGATGGGTTGTGGGGTGCCTTCCTTTCCGAAATTTGCCAGCAGAAGGAGAAGGCGCGCGAGCCGCTTCTCGCTGGAATTGAACAACTGGTCGATCAGGTCTTCCTCGATGCGGCTGTTGCGGCTGAGGAGATAGCCCATGAACAATTCCGAAAACTTTGGCTCGCTGTGAATCACCCTCAGCATTGCGTCCTTCGCGATCGATGTGAGCAGGCATTCTTCCAGGGCCGTGTTTGTTGAAATCCGCAACGGATGGCCATTGAGGCATCCTTCGCCAAAGAACTGTCCAGGTTCCAGGATTCCGACCACGGCTTCCTTGCCCTGCTCGGAGACAACGAGAACCTTGATCCTTCCCTTTTGAATATAGAAGACGGTATCTGCGGCGTCTCCTTGCGCGAAGACGACCTGGTTCCTGTCAAATTTCAAAATAGTTTTGCCCTCGCCGACCTTGGCGAGAAAGAGTTTTGGATCAAATAGGGTCTTCGCCGCTTTTGGCATGAGTCCTCGCTGCCTGATTATACCTCCTCCGCAGCGAATCTGCCTAAAAATCTGTACCAACCAGTTCGTAGTTCTTGCGACCCCGCGAATGCACCGCCGCGGCCGTCTGGCAGATCAGATCGCGATTTGCATCGAACGCACCGAGAAAACCCTCCTCGTCACGCCTGAGATGCGGTTCCACCCGCTCAAGGGCAGCGACGGTGACAAAGAAGGAATATTCGATCGAGGTGTCATACCCCCAAAATCGTACAGCCTGCCGGGTTCGGTCGTAACTTCGGCTGTAATTCGGAAATGTCAGGGACATCGATGTCCTTCCGGTTTAGATGGGCAGCCCCGAGGTCGAAGCCGTCGATGCCGTCCACGGACGAGCGCGGCGATAAATCGCGATACGGCCCACATCGGCTTAGTGCTTCACGATCGTTTGATTTTGGTCCTTCATGAGCGCGGCGTCCAGCTCGGTTTGGCTGATCGAAAACGACTGTGTCTGTGGTCGCGAGGCAGAAATCGCCGGCGTTTGAAACAGCGTTACCAATCGCCGATAGGCAACTCTCGACAGTCCTTCGATCAGTTCGTCGTCAGCAAGGACAACATAATCACCGGCAGGCTGAACGCCCTCCAGATTGCGAAGGGTGAACGGACTACTGAACGAGACGGTGCTCCGCGTGGTCCTGATGGTCAAAGTGAGATTTCCTGGATGAGCCAGCATTGCTGGCGGATCAAGCCAATTGCCGATCCTGCTCGCCGCATAGGTTCGGAAGGGGGCCTTTACGGAAAGCCTATCGGTTATCTTCCGCTATCGCTGAGCAAAATTGCACAGGTTTCTCGGCAGAATGGTTGGCGGCACGCCGCTCAAACGAACGACATCTGAGCAATTTTGCACAGTATCCGCCCTTGGCGTGATCGAGTTGGTCCGACGCTGGGACACCTGCCCCGGTAAATCAAAACTGCGTGCTTGGAACCAATGTTGCCGGAGTTACTTGGTGATGGAAGACCGGGTGTATGCCCCCATAACATCCGATGAATGACGGCCCCGGTTCGCCCCCCGTGCTGGGGTCGTTTTCTTTCGCGTGCTCCGGATCAAGCAATACGTTTTGACAGACGGTCAGACAACCGGTCTACGCAATTTGAGATTGCGCAATCGACCCCAAGGAAAAGCCGCGGACGGTTCCGCGGCTTTTGCATATGACATTCTTCCTCAGTTTCGTCAGTAGCGGTCGCCGCCGCCGATGCCAATGCTCACGCCGGGAGCGCGGAAGCCGATGCCACGGTCTTCATAGCGTCCTTCATAGCGTCGGCGCTCGATATAACGCTCGGGAGGGGCGTATCCGTATGCATCACGGGGCTCACGGACGATGACACGGCCTTCACCACGTTCGAGCCAGCAGCTGCCGCTTTCATTGCAGACCATGCGAACGTTGTGAATGTTGCTTTCCTGTGAGACCGACACGTCGGCGGAAAGCGGTGCGGCGGAAGCAGCAGTCACGAAGAGCGCACTTGCGCCGACTGCCAGAGCGATCGCGAGATTATTCATGGCATTTCTCCAAAAGTGATTGTGTCAAAAGACCAATAGGCTCGCGAACCAATGGTTCCAGGGCCGGCCCGTGAATGTCATCAATCGCGTGACGCAAGCGTGCTCGCGGAAAGCACAGATTAATCTTACTGCGTCATAATCGGCTTATCCCCTCATCCTGAGGAGCTTGCGCTAGCAAGCGTCTCGAAGGACGAGGCCCGGAAATAGGCAGCGTGGCCTCATGGTTCGAGACGGCGCATGCGCGCCTCCTCACCATGAGGGTTTAATGACGCAGTAGGATTAACCAAACAACCGATCTCACGCGAGCGCGCGGCGAGCGCCTCTCCCAATCGTCCGTATTCGAGCTTGCGGCTGGATTGGATCGCAGCGGGACGAGAAGTCCACTCAGCGAAAGGACTGCGATCTTCGGGTGGATGGCAAAAACAAATCCGCCATCGCAGGAACCTTTATCGGCCGACTCTATTTGCCTCCTGTCCAATGACGGACGCACGACAACTGGTAGACATTATGAAGAAGATCCTCTTGGCGACGGTCGCTATTATCGCATTCACTGCACCTTCCTTCGCGGCTGAACCGGAAAAAACTGTCGGTCAAGCGCCGGCATCAGGTGCTTCCTCGTTTTACCTGACTCAAGATACCGCGACGATGAAGTGCCAAGTTGTCAATGCTCAGCCTGCCGCTGGTGGCAACTGGAAGGTTGTCGGTACCGCTCATCCGACACACGCGTCAGCAGAAACAGCTTTGGCGGCTGACAAGAGCTGCATCAAGTAATGAGGTGACGGCGCAAGTACACCGGGGGGTGGGTCTATTGGTCCGACAAAACGACTGACCCGCCCCGCCAACTCTCATGATGCAACTACGTCGGCGAAGCGAGGCGGCCGTTATGCCACTGCGCCTTGGTCGATTCGATCAGGTTCTCCGCGCGTATTTTATGGACCTGCTCGCGCTTGGAGCCTTGGAATATCCACACGTCAGAACCGTTCGGACCAGATCCGATCCGGGCCAGCGTCATGCGGGCATGACACTTCGGACAGCATGGCCGTTCAATCGGAAGCAGTGATGGATCGGAGCGAATATGAGCTTGGGGCATGTGATGCTCCTAACGGATCAGGGGTGGCGTACTCTCAGTGCCGATGGCAGCCGAAAAACCGGGCGGTAGTGAGCATGCCGCACCGCACGGCCAGCTGCTGACCAATATCGCTCACATTCCAAGAGAAATAACGGCAGGTTAGGCAAAACTGTTCGACCAAAATCTGGTCCATCGTGAGTGCAGGATTGCGGTCTTGGATTTCCGATGTCGTGAGGGCCACTGCCACGATCCCGATTGTGTTTTCAATTACCGGTGCTAATTTTATCGAGGATCGTCTCGGCACTCTCAAACCGACGCGCAGGACGGCGGGCAGTCGGGCGTCCGGGGGAGAGAGATGGCCGATGTGTCGCTCGACGCTCAAGGCGCCGTTCAAGGCAGCGTTCCGGACAAAATCCAGAGAGCGGGCCAGGATCATCCCAAAGCTGATGCGCAGGACTGGCTGAGCGGAATCGAGAAGTCCAATCTCACATCGCGCTACTATCTGACGCTCGCGCTGCTCGTCCTGCAGGAGATGTTCGAGTTCTACGATTTCTTCCTGGTAGGCTATCTCGTCTCGGTGCTCGCGCCCGGCTGGCATCTCACTTACGGCCAGGGCGCGATCATGCTGCTGTCGTCGGGGGTCGGCGCCATCTTCGGCTCACTTGTCGGCGGCCGGATCGCCGACACCGTCGGGCGCAAGAAGACAATTTGGGGCGGTGGCTTGATCTTTTCGCTTGGCGCCGCCGGATGCGCACTGATACCGGACGGCGCCTGGATTCTGTTTTCCATGCTGCGTTTCGTCGTGGGCTTTGGATCGATCGCCGCGCTGAGCGCCCAGAATCCTCTCGTGGTCGAGATCACGCCGACCAGATACCGTACCTTCGTTTCCAGCATGATGGTCGTGCCGGTCGCGCTCGGCACGATGTTCGCCGCATTGATTTCGGCGAGCCTGCTGCCGGTGATCGGATGGCGCGGCGTTGCCGCCACGGGTGCGATGCCGATACTGACTTCCCTCTTGATCGCGTGGATTGCGCCGGAATCGGTGCGCTGGCTGTTGTCGCGCGGCCGCAATGCCGAGGCGCGGCGCGAGGCCGCCAAGTTATTGGGCGTTGCCGAAACCAGCGTTACGTTGCCGAACGCGATCGAGCCGGAGAGGAAGCCGGCGGCGTTGTCAGAGTTGTTC
>JBATYU010000175.1:0-1708 GCA_049674245.1 Bradyrhizobium sp.
CGCTGATGCAGCTCGCGCACGACGCCGGCCTGCCGTCGCCGCGCGTGCTGCATGTGCTGAAGCCGCAGGATGAACTCGGCACCGGCTTCATCATGCAAAGAATCGAGGGCGAGACCATCGCGCGCAAGATTCTTCGCGATGAAAAATTTGCGCAGGCCCGACCAAAGCTGGCGCGCCAGCTCGGCGGCGTGCTGGCCGGCATCCATGGCTTGGCCGTATCGAAATTGCCGAAGCTTCGCCATGTGACGGCGACCAGCGAGATCGAGGATCTCACGCGAGAATACCAAAGTTTCAATTGGCCGCGTCCGGTGTTCGAACTGGCGCTGCGCTGGCTGAAGCGTCACGATCCCAGCCCACCCGATCAGATGACGCTGGTGCATGGCGATTTCCGCCACGGCAATCTCATCATCGGCCCCGATGGCGTTCGAGCGGTGCTGGATTGGGAACTCGCGCATTTTGGCGATCCGATGGAGGATCTCGGCTGGGTCTGCGTCAACTCATGGCGCTTTGGCGAAATCGACAAGCCGGTCGGCGGTTTTGGGTCGCGCGAGGAATTGTTCGCCGGATATAAATCCGCCGGCCGCCGCGTCGATCCTGAGCGGGTAAGATTCTGGGAAGTGATGGGCACGCTGCGCTGGGGCGTGATGTGCTGCGGCATGATGCAGCGCTTTCGCCTCACGCCCGATCGTTCCATGGAGCGCGCCATGATCGGGCGGCGTTCGTCGGAGACCGAGATCGATTTATTGCGACTGTTAGCCCCACGGGGGAAATAAGATGCAGGACGAACCGACACCCGAAGAACTGACAAAAGCGGTCGCGGATTTCCTGCGCAACGATATCGCGCCAGAAATCAGCGGACATAGCGCGTTCAAGCTGCGCGTGGCGATCAACGCGCTCGATCTCGTCACGCGGCAACTGAGGCTGGGGCAGGGTAGTGACGCCGCCGAAGCCGCGCGGCTCACGCGACTGCTTGGCATGGAGGGCTCGTTGATCGGGCTCAACCGCGCGCTGTCAGACAAGATCGCGAAAGGCGAGGTCGATTTGCAGACGCCCGGATTGGCCGAGCATCTGTGGCAGACCACGATGGACAAGCTCGCGGTCGATCAGCCGAACTATGCGTCGTACAAGAGGGAGTTGGGAGAGCACGGTAGTTAACCCGTCATTGCGAGGAGCGAAAGCGACGAAGCAATCCAGCTTTCCGCATGCCGCGCTATGGATTGCTTCGCTTCGCTCGCAATGACGGGGAGGGCCGCGACGCGCTACTTCCCCACCCATTTCGGCGGGCGCTTTTCGGAAAACGCCTTCGGCCCCTCGATATAATCCTGCGACGCCACCATCGCCTTCACGGCCGGGTATTCGCGCTGCTCGGCGATCGCCTGTTCAACCGAGACCGCAAGGCCCCTCTGGATCGTCTGCTTGGAGGCGCGGATCGACATCGGCGAGTTCTTGCAAATCGTCTCGGCCCAGCGCTCGGCAGCAGTGAGCGCTTCGCCTGCCGGCACCACCTCGTTGACGAAGCCGAGCTCAAAACCCTCCTTGGCCGGGACATGGCGTGCGGTGAGGATCATGCCCATCGCGCGCTTCAGCCCGATCTGCCGCGGCAGCCGATGCAGGCCGCCGGCGAGTGCGGCGAGGCCGACGCGCGGCTCGGGCAGGGCGAATGTCGCATTTTCGGCGGCAATGATGAGATCGCAGGCCAGCGCGGTCT
>JBATYU010000176.1:0-7561 GCA_049674245.1 Bradyrhizobium sp.
CCGCAAAACAACCGCGAGGGAGGTGCAGCGCGCTTTCGCGAGATAAAGACGCGCAACAAGACGCCGAAAGGCAAGTAACCACTGCATTCGTTAAGCCTTCCGCTTAACGCCGTCTCAATCCGCAACAATTATTGAGTATCTGTCGATCTGCGTTTTTCGTTAAGAGAGTCGAGGGTATTCGACGCTACTCGTCGATTTGGGGATATTGAACCGCATGTGCGGCATTGTCGGCATTTTGGGGCGCGGTCCGGTCGCGGATCAGATCGTGGATTCGCTCAAGCGCCTCGAATATCGCGGCTACGATTCAGCCGGGGTCGCCACGCTGGAAGGCGATCATCTCGAGCGCCGCCGTGCCGAAGGCAAGCTGAAAAACCTCGAAGCGCGATTGCACGCCAAGCCGCTTGCCGGTCATACCGGCCTCGGGCACACGCGCTGGGCCACCCACGGCAAGCCGACCGAGAACAATGCGCATCCGCACGCGACGGATCGTGTCGCCGTGGTCCACAACGGCATCATCGAGAACTTTCGCGAATTGCGCGAAGCGCTGGCGAAGAACGGCGCGGCCTTCAAGACCGAGACCGACACCGAGACCGTCCTGCACCTGGTCGATAGTTACCTGCTCAAGGGAATCGATCCGATCGAGGCCGTGAAGGCGTCGCTGCCGCGGCTGCGCGGCGCGTTCGCGCTGGGGTTTATTTTCGCAAGTGACGGCAATCTGATGATCGGCGCCCGCAACGGGCCGCCGCTTGCCATCGGCTACGGCGAGGGCGAGATGTATCTGGGTTCCGACGCCATCGCGCTCGGCCCGCTTACCGATACCATCGCCCATCTCGAGGATGGCGACTGGGTCGTGCTGACGCGCAACAGCGCGGTCATCTACGACAAGGACAATGCGATCGTGCATCGCGACGCGATCAAGCACATCGCGACCACGTCGCTGGCCGACAAGGCGAACTATCGCCACTTCATGGCCAAGGAAATCCACGAGCAGCCCGAAGTGATCGGTCATACCCTTGCACGATACGTCGATATGGCGACCGAACGCGTCGCGTTGCCGGCAAAACTGCCGTTCGACTTCAGGGATATCCAGCGGATCTCGATCACGGCCTGCGGCACCGCGAGCTACGCGGGCTATGTCGCGAAATACTGGTTCGAGCGGCTCGCGCGCGTCCCGGTCGAGATCGACGTCGCCTCCGAATTCCGCTACCGCGAAGCCCCGTTGCGCAAGGGCGATCTCGCGATCTTCATCTCGCAATCCGGCGAGACCGCCGATACGCTGGCTGCGCTGCGCTACGCCAAGGCGCAAGGGCTGCACACGCTCTCCGTGGTCAACGTCCCGACCTCCACGATCGCGCGCGAGAGCGAGACCGTGCTGCCGACGCTGGCCGGTCCCGAGATCGGCGTCGCCTCGACCAAAGCCTTCACCTGCCAGCTGATGGTGCTGGCCGCGATCGCGATCGCCGCCGGCAAGGCGCGCAGCGAGTTGTCCGACGCCGATGAGGCGAGGCTCGTGCATGGGCTCGTTGAAATCCCACGGCTGATGGCGGCGGCGCTTGCAAGCGAACCGCAGATCGAGAAATTGGCGCGCGACATCGCCAAATCAAAGGACGTGCTCTATCTCGGCCGCGGCACCAGCTATCCGCTCGCGCTGGAGGGCGCGCTGAAGCTGAAGGAGATTTCCTACATTCACGCCGAAGGCTACGCCGCCGGCGAACTCAAGCACGGGCCAATCGCGCTGATCGACGAGAACATGCCGGTGGTGGTGATCGCGCCGTTCGACCGGGTTTTTGAAAAAACCGTTTCGAATATGCAGGAGGTCGCCGCCCGCGGCGGCAATATCATCCTGATGACCGACGCCAAGGGGGCGGCCGAAGCAACCGTGGCGTCACTGGTGACGATCGTGCTGCCCGATATGGCCGCGACGTTTACGCCCATGGTCTATGCGATCCCGGTGCAGCTTTTGGCCTATCATACAGCAGTGATCATGGGCACCGACGTCGACCAGCCGCGCAATCTCGCCAAATCGGTCACGGTCGAATAAGTCGCGATCGGCCGGCTCCGCCGGGCTTCAAAAATCTGCTAAAAGACATTAGCTGAATGTTCTGGACCTACCTGGAACCCGAATGACCTCCCGCGACGATCTGCCCCCGACCGCGACCCCGGCGCCGCCGCCGACGCCGGAAGTCCATAGCGGCCTGATGGCCCGGTTCCGGAACTATTTTCTCACCGGCCTGGTCGTAGCCGGCCCGATCGCGATCACCTTCTACCTCACCTGGTGGTTCGTGACCTGGGTCGACGGCCTGGTCCGCCCCTTTGTGCCTATCGCCTATCGCCCCGAGACCTATCTGCCGTTCGGACTGCCGGGCTCCGGGTTGATCGTCGCGGTGATCGCCCTGACGCTGCTTGGCTTCCTCACCGCCAACCTGATCGGCCGGACGCTGGTCGATCTCGGCGAAAAGCTGCTCGGCCGGATTCCTGCGGTGCGGGCGATCTATCGCGGCTTGAAGCAGGTGTTCGAGACCTTGTTCTCCGGGCAGGGGTCGAGCTTCCGCCGGGTCGGCCTCGTCGAATTTCCCTCGCCAGGCATGTGGTCGATCGTGCTGATCTCGCAGGCACCGAGCGTGGAGATCGCGGCGAGCCTGCCGGGGCAGGAGGAGCACATTTCGGTATTTTTGCCCTGCGCTCCGAACCCGACCACCGGCTTCTTCTTTTATGTGCCCAGGAGCAAGATCGTCGAGGTCGAGATGAGCGCGGAGGATGCCGCGACCCTGATCATGTCGGCGGGCGTGGTGCAGCCGGGCTCCGATCCGCAGAAGAAACTCGCGGCGTTGGCCGGCATGGCGAACGCCGCGCGGATCGCGAACGCCTCACCACTGCAGCCGGCGCCGGCGAAGGTCGAGTAGGTGGATCGGAAGGCCAAGACGTTCCGCGAGCGCGTGCACGAAGCGCGCAGGAGCGTTTCCATGCTGACGCCGCATGAAGCGAAGAAGCTGATCGATCGTGGCGGCGTCATGCTCATCGATGTCGGCGAGGAGTGGCAGCTGCGCGAGCGCGGAACGATCGCCGGCGCCCGCAACATCACGCGCGGCGAGCTCGAAATCAGAGCCGATACCGAGGAGGAGCGCCGCGATCCCTCGCTTGCGGACCGGCAGCAGAAAATCATCCTGACCTGCGGCGGCGGAGGAAAGGCCACGCTCTCGGCGGGCGCGCTGCAGGAAATGGGCTTTACCGACATTTCAGTCATTCAAGGCGGCTGCCGCGGCTGGCAAAAGGCGGGTTTTGCGCTCGAGCCCTATCCCGCGCCGATCAGCGGTATCGCCTCGTCGCGCTCGAACAGATAGAGCAGAGCGCGTAGGGAGAGAGCGGTAGCGTCCGCCGTCTCCCCGTCATTGCGAGGAGCGCAGCGACGGAGCAATCCACGCTTTCTTTGTGGCGGCAATGGATTGCTTCGCTTCGCTCGCAATGACGGTGAGGGAGTGGGGTTCGCCTCACACCAGCGTCTCGTAAAGGTCCCTCCAGTCGGGATTTAGCGCTTCGATCAAAGCCAATTTCCTCGCCCGGCTACCGGCCTTGATTTGCTTTTCTCGCGTGATCGCAACGATCATGGTCTCGTGCAATTCGTACCAGACCAGCATCTTGCGGCCGTATTTCGTGGAGAATCCCTTCAACAAACCCTCGCGGTGCTCGAAGACGCGCTTTGGCAGATTTGACGTGACGCCGGGCTAGAGTGTCCCGTGCCGCTTGCTTGCGACAATGTAGACGCACGGTTGTTTCATGGGATTTCTTCCAGACGATTCACGCGTCATTGCGAGCGAAGCGAAGCAATCCATTAGCCACGACAAGAAAGAATGGATTGCTTCGCTTCGCTCGCAATGACGGGCTACCCCGCGCCGATCAGCGGTATCGCCTCGTCGCGCTCGAACAGATAGAGCAGACAGCGCAACGCCTCGCCGCGTTCGCCCTTCAGCTTCGGATTGTCCTTCATGATACGCAGCGCCTCATCGCGCGCTTGCGTGATGAGCTGGCCATGCACGTCGGAGCGCGCGATCCGGTAGCCGGGCAGGCCGCTTTGCCTGATCCCGAGCACATCGCCTTCGCCGCGCAATTTCAGGTCTTCTTCCGCGATCCGAAAGCCGTCGGTGGTTTCCCTGATGACGTTGAGCCGCGCTTTCGACATTTCGTTGAGCGGCTCACGGTAAAGCAGGAGGCAGGTCGAAGCCTCCGCGCCACGCCCGATCCGGCCGCGCAATTGGTGCAGTTGGGCGAGTCCAAAGCGCTCGGCGTTCTCGATCACCATGATGGTCGCGGCCGGCACATCGACGCCGACCTCGACCACGGTGGTCGCCACCAACAGCCCGATCTCGTTCGCTGCGAACTTCCCCATCACGGCGTCCTTCTCGGCGCCTTTCATCTGGCCGTGCACGAGGCCGACCTTGTCGCCAAAACGTTTTTGCAGGCTCTCGAACCGCTTGGTGGCGTTGGTCAGATGATCGGTGCCCTCCGCCTCGGATTCCTCGACCAGCGGGCAGATCCAGTACACGAGCTTGCCGGCGGAAAGCGCGCGGCCGACCGCGTCCATGACCTCATTGATGCGGCTCGCCGGCACGGCGCGGGTGTCGATCGGCTGCCGGCCGGCCGGTTTTTCGCGCAATTCCGAGACGTCCATGTCGCCGAAATAGGTCAAGACCAGCGTGCGGGGGATTGGCGTTGCGCTCAACACCAGGACATCGACGGCGTCGCCTTTCGAGGTCAGCGCGAGGCGCTCGCGCACACCGAAGCGATGCTGCTCGTCGACGATGGCGAGCGCTAGCGCCTTGAACACCACATCGTCCTGGATCAGCGCGTGGGTGCCGACCAGCAAATCGATTTCGCCGGCTTCCAGCCGGTCCAATATGTCGCGCCGCTCCTTGCCCTTCTCCCGGCCGGTGAGGATCGCCACGCGAAGGCCGGCGCGATCGGCCAGCGGCGCAATGGTCTTGATGTGTTGGCGCGCCAGAATTTCGGTCGGCGCCATCAAGGCCGCCTGCTTGCCGACCTCGGCCACCGCGGCTGCCGCAAGCAGCGCCACCACCGTCTTGCCCGACCCGACGTCGCCCTGTAAGAGCCGCAGCATGCGCACCGGCTGGCGCAGATCTTCCGCGATCGCGGCCGCGGCTTGCCGCTGCGATGATGTCAACGCGTAGGGCAAAGCGTCGATGATCCTGTTGCGCAAATGACCGTCGCCGGCATGGCGGTCGCCGGCGGGACGACGCAATTGCGCGCGCACCAGCGCCAGCGCTAGTTGACCGGCCAAGAGTTCATCGAAGGCCAATCGCGACCAGAACGGACCATCGGGCAGGATATCCGTCAGCTCGAGCGGCACGTGCACACGGCTCACAGCTTCCTTGATCGGCGGAAACTTGCAGCGGCGGATGACGTCCGGGCTGATCCATTCCGGCAGATTCGGAAGCTTTTGCAACGCTGACGCGATCGCGCGCCGCAGCGATCCCAGCGCAAGCCCTTCGGTCAAGGGGTAAACCGGATCGATGCCGGAGAGCTTTGCGAACGCGGCTTCGTCCACCACGCGATCCGGGTGGACAATCTGCGGCACGCCGTCATACATCTGCAAGGTACCGGAGACGTAGCGCCTGGCGCCGACCGGCAACAGTTTTTCGACATAGCCCGGCAGGCTGCGGAAATAGGTCAGCACCACGTCGCCGGTGTCGTCGCTGGCATAGACCAGATACGGCGCGCGCGAATTGCGCGGCGGCGGCGGCCGATGCCGGTCGACCGTCACTTCCAGCGTCACCACATTTCCCGGAACCGCATCGCGGATTTTCGGCCGCGCGCGGCGATCGATCACGCTCGCCGGCAGATGCAGCAAGAGATCGACCAGCCGCGGCGTCTCGTCGCGGCCCAAGAGATAGCGCAACAGCCTGTCCTGCTTGGGCCCGACGCCGGCAAGGCTCGTGACCGGCGCGAACAGCGGATTGAGCAGAAGAGGGCGCATCAGCATTCTCGTCATGCGCGGACTTGATCCGCGCATCCATCTTTCAAAAGAGGATGGATTGCCGGGCCTTCGCCGCGCCGAAGGGGAACACAACAGTCATTCCTCTTAGATGGCTTCGGCCCCGCAGGTGGGTCAAGCCCGGCAACGACAACTCAGGTGACAATTCACGCAACACAGAGGGCTGACAACAGTCCTTCCCGTCGCTATATCAACCCCGCCCGGCACGTCCGGGCTTTTGGCGTTTGGATGGATTTGCGGAAAATGACGGGATCGACACGATCGAGCGGCGGCCTCGAAGACCGCCGCAAGCGGCTCTTGTTTCGCTGTTGGCATCGCGGCACCCGCGAAATGGATCTCATCCTCGGCCGCTTTGCGGACGCCGCGATCGCCTCGCTTTCCGATGACGAATTGACCGAGTTCGAGCGCCTGATCGAGGTGCCAGATCCCGATCTCTATGCGGCCCTGACCGGCGACCAGCCGCTTGCGTCTGAATACGACACCGCGCTGTTTCTGCGCATCAAGGCGTTTCGCGCGTCAGATCAGGAAGCATGAAACAACAGCTCAAATCGCCCGCCGAATTGTTGGCGCCAGGCCGCGCGCTGACGCTCGCCAACGTCGCGGAGGGGGCCGAAGGCCTCATCATTTCCGACCTTGCGCGCGCCATCGCGGCGCGACTGAGCCGGCCTGCGATCAGCCTTGCCGTCGTATGCCGGGACGGGGTGCGCATGCAGCAGCTCGCGCGCGCGCTGGAGTTCTTCGCGCCGGAGTTATCGGTGATGCAGTTTCCGGCCTGGGACTGCCAGCCCTATGACCGGGTGTCGCCGCATGGCGCGATCCTGGCGCAACGGCTGACCACGCTGGCGCGGCTCGCGCGCCTTCAAGGCAGCGATAGACCGCTGATCGTGCTGACCACCGTCAACGCCATCGTGCAGCGGATTCCCGCGCGCGAAACTGTCGCCGCACAAGCGCTGTCGGTCGCCCCCGGCCATGTGGTGCCGATGGATTCCATCGTCGCCTGGCTGGAGCACAATGGCTATGTAAGGTCGTCCACGGTGCGCGAGCCCGGCGAATATGCCGTGCGCGGCGGCATCCTCGACCTGTTTCCGGCCGGCCTCGATCAGCCCGTGCGGTTCGATTTCTTTGGCGACAGCCTGGAATCGATCCGCTCGTTCGACGCCGAAACCCAACGCACGCTCCTGGACATGCGCTCGCTCGATCTGGTGCCGATCTCCGAATTCCAGCTGGTCACCGAGACCATTCGCCGATTCCGCATGGGCTATGTCGCCGAATTCGGCGCGCCGGAGCGCGACGATCCGCTCTATGAGGCGGTCAGTGAGGGCCGCCGCCATCCCGGCATGGAACATTGGCTGCCGCTGTTCCAGGAGCGGATGGACACGCTGTTCGATTATCTCGGCGATGCGCCGATCGCGATCGAGCCGCAGGGCGAGGACGCCGCGCGCGAACGCTTCCGGCAGATATCAGATTATTACGAAGCGCGGCGCGAGGCGCTGGAGCATCCCTCAGGCGGCGCGGTCTACAAGCCGCTGCCTCCCGACCGGCTCTATCTGACCG
>JBATYU010000177.1:0-3731 GCA_049674245.1 Bradyrhizobium sp.
CTGCCGGTCATGAATGCGGATGGCACGCCGAAGTGGCGCATGGCGCCGTCGCCGCACGGCTCGTACTGGAAGGACGGCATGAAGCTCGGCTACCAGGACGTGGGTTCGGCGACGCTTCTCAAGTCCACGCCGGCCGATCGCCGCAAGGCGGCCTGGCTCTATCTGCAGTTCATCGTCTCGAAGTCGGTGAGCTTGAAGAAGAGCCATGTCGGTCTTACCTTCATCCGTGAATCCGACATCTGGGACAAGTCGTTCACCGAGCGCGCGCCAAAACTCGGCGGGCTGATCGAGTTCTACCGCTCGCCGGCGCGCGTGCAGTGGACCCCGACCGGCAACAACGTGCCGGATTATCCGAAACTGGCGCAATTGTGGTGGCAGAACATCGGCGATGCGTCGTCCGGTGCGAAGACGCCGCAAGCGGCGATGGATTCGCTCGCCGCCGCGCAGGACTCGGTGATGGAACGTCTGGAGAAATCCGGCGTTCAGGGCGCCTGCGGACCGAAGATGAACAAGAAGGAGACGGCCGAGTACTGGTTCGCGAAGTCGGCCAAGGACGGCAACATCGCGCCGCAGCGCAAGCTCGCCAACGAGAAGCCGAAGGGCGAAACCATCGACTACGACACGCTGATCAAGTCGTGGCCGGCCTCGCCGCCGAAGCGCGCTTCGAACTGAGGCGATCGCTCTCACCATCGTCATGGCCGGGCTTGACCCGGCCATTCACGAAAACAGAAGGCCGGGAGCGATCCCGGCCTTTTTCTTATCGTCATCGAGAAGCGCGTTTCCTCTTCAGGCGAATGAGAAGCGCCAAAGTGCGCCGGCCGATTCCTTGCCGGAGGTAAAGACGATGCTGTGACCGTCAGGGGACCATGCTGGATGAACGTTGTCGACGGATGCCGGTTGTTGTATCTGCTCAAGTCCGGAGCCATCCGACGCATTCATCACATAAATACGAAAATACGCTTCATCGATCTTGGCCGAGACGGCAATTCGTTTCCCGTCCGGACTCCAAAAGGGCTGCTGGTAATTGCCACCCTGCGTGATGCATCGGGCACCCGTACCCTCCGGCGTCAATATCCAGATCTGAAATGAGCGGCTTGCATGGTCAGCCGAGAGCGCGAGCATGCGGCCATCCGAAGACCACCACGGCTGACGACTTTCGCCAGGCTGGTTGGTGATTTGTCGCAACTCGGATCCGTCAGGGCGCACGGTCCAAATGTTGATGGCGTTGCCACCCTTTTTTGAGAAGAATGCGATGCGGTCGCTCGAGGACCATGTTGGTCCAAAACTCCAGAAATTTGGGTCTGAGACCAGGTCAATTCGGCTGTCGCTCCGATCAAGCACGTACACGGCGTTTTGACCGCTGCGGTCCGAGCTGAAGCACAGGCAAGTACCGTCCGCATTTGGCGCAACGCGGCCGTAGTCGTTGCCCGAGCTTTTATGCACCTGGCGCAAGTTGCTGCCATCCTGGTTCATCGCCCAGATCTGCGACCGTCCTGAACGTGTCGAGGCAAAGAGCAGTGTGCGACCGTCCGGCAGATATGTCGCCCGGTTGTCGCCTAGACCGGGTTCTCCCAGACGCGCCAAAATGCCTGGAGCAACGGAAGCGTTCGTCGCTTCCACGCTCATTGCCAGCTTTGGGAAAAAAGGAGATACGGCCGCTGCGCATGAAGTCGTGAGAAATAATCTCCGGTTCATCTGAATGCTCCGCTCAGGAAAACGCAGCGGGCGCAACTATCCTCAGGCGATGAGCCGAGCACAAACGCAATCTTCTTTCAGCATGGAGAAGAAATTCTTTCGCACTGGCGTGGTGGTATCACACGGTTCCAGACGCGTTCGATTTCCAGGCCGCGCATCGATTTGTGATCCATGTCCGAAAGGACCTTATCTTTGGCTCATCCCCGCGACGCCTGGTCCAGATCAGACAGTGAGCTGTTCCGCGTTCGAGAAGAAGATCTGGAAAAGGGGCAAAGAGCTGCCCGGCGGACACAAGCGGGGCGACCAGATGTTTGTCGCATAACGCGACGCCGTATCCCGCAACGGCGGCCTGGATCGCAAGCGAGCGGTCGGCAACCGTCAAACCAACCGCAACGTCAGCCGCGCGCTGTGGCAGGCCGACGGCTGCCATCCATTCTTCCCAATCCCCAACGGCGGTGGCAGCGCCGATCATCGGAAAGTGTCCCAAATCCGCCGGCGAGACCAATGTGTCTTTCGCAGCCAGCTCCCGGCTCATCATTGGCGTTAGCTTGTCGAACAGGAGTGGAGCAGCTTCGAGAGCACTACCTGCCCAATCTCCGGGGCGACCGTACCCAATCGACAGGTCTGCGGTGTCGTTGAGTTCCGAGGGTGTTCCAGCATCACGTGTCGAAATATGGACCTCGAGGTTCAGGTTCTGCCTCTGAAACTCCACCACATTCGGTAACAGCCAGTGCAAGGCGAAGGCCGGGCGCGAGCATACCGCGAGCGTGTCGCGCTGAATTTCTGTTTGGCGAATGACGTCCGTAGCATCCACGATCGTGTCTAACGCCTGGCTGACTGTCACAAGATAGGCGCGGCCAGCCGCCGTGAGCGCGAGGCTGCGCGAGGCGGAATCGCGAACAAACAAGCGAGTACCAAGCCATCGTTCCAGTGCCCGCACGCTTTGCCCGACGGCTGACGGGGTTAAGCATAGTTCGTCGGCGGCGCGGGAGAAGCTTGAGAGCCGGGCGGCAGCCTCAAATGCGCGTAGCGAGTTCAAGGGAGGTAACGGACGTCTCATGGGGAGACTTCAGATTGTGGTCAGGACTAGCGGTTCGCACTCACATCTATGTTCGCTCAACAAGATAGCGAGTCGAGCTACGCTGGCGATTGAAGACGTGGTTTGCTAACATTGTGCCCCAAGGAGTTCCCCATGCGCATGATCTTCCGTTGCGATCCGGCCCTCGCCGCTCATCTGCCGCGGCCGGTGTTGGCGCGAAGCACGTTGCCCGATTGGCTCCGCGCCATGCCGGCGAAGGCGCGGTCGGAAATCCACGCTCGCGAAATCCGCACCGTGAAGCAATGCCCGCCCTTTGTCGACGCGATGGCGTATGGCGTCATGATCCTCTTGCCCTGCGATGTCGCCGTTACCAGCGGCGCGTTTTCGTGGGACTGGGACATTCCGGAGCCGGCAACGTCGGGACACCCGCGCGCGCCCCTGAGTTTTCATGTCGCGGCGCAGTTGGCGGATGCGCCCTTTGCCAGCGACGGCCAGGCCGCGATCAAATTCAACAGTTTCTGGACCATCGAGCTCGAGCCCGGCTGGTCGTTGTTCGCCACGCACCCTGTGAATCGTGACGACCTGCCGTTTCGCTTGATCTCGGGCCTGGTCGATGCCGACCGCTTTCACGACGGCGGGATCAACTTTCCGGCGATCTGGACAAAGCCTGATTTTTCCGGCGTGCTGCCAAAGGGCACGCCGGTGGCGCAGTGCTTTGCGGTCCCGCGCACGGCACCATCGCTCGAATTCGAGAGTTTTGACGAGGCGCACCGGCAGGCCTATTCGAAGACCGTTTCTGAAGTGCTGGCCGCGCCCAACGTCTATCGCAAGCATTTTCGCGCGCGACGCGGACGAGCCTAAATCATCTAGCCGGATTCCACTTGAATCATGACGGTGTATCCTGTGGCCTCGTGGTTCGAGACGCGCGGCGTTGCCGCGCTCCTCACCATGAGGGTTTAAGACCTCATCCTGAGGAGCGCGCACTTGCGCGCGTCTC
>JBATYU010000178.1:0-1918 GCA_049674245.1 Bradyrhizobium sp.
GAGTGGATCGGTGAAAGCTCCTCGCCTTACGGAAAGGATTTCTGCCCGCGCAAGGGCCGCATCCCCGGCGCCGTCTGGCTCGAATGGTACCGCATGATGAAGCCGACGGCCGAGGGCCCGCGGTTCAAGTCCAAGGACGAGATTTTGGCGGAATGCGCGACCGTCGGCATCTCGCAGAATACGCCGGTCTATCTCTACTGCTTCAAGGGCGCGCGGGCGTCCAACACCTTCCTGGCGCTGAAGAACGCCGGTGTGAAGGATGTGCGGATGTATTTTGGCTCCTGGAACGAATGGTCGCGCGATCCGTCGCTGCCGATTGAAGAGGGGCTGCCTACGGATGCCAAGCTGACGGAGAAAGCGGCATAGAACGTGCATGTTTTTTCATCGCCCGGCCGCACAACAGCGGCTGGGCGGTGAATTTTTTAGGAGTACGGCGGGGTTTTCGCCGTTGCCGGTGTGTGACTTAAGGGGCGCTAGCGATGTCGACATTCGATGATCCCTTCGATTCCAGCCACAAGCTATCCCGATCGGGCTGCGTCTGCGGCCAGCATCGTTCCGCTGCCGAGCACGAGCATGCCGAAGGGGCGCTGCGCTGCGAGCCGGTTGAGAGCCAAATGCAGAGCGAGGAAAAGCGCTACGAGGGCGTGGTCGCATCCGCCGTGGTGCGCGCCATGTTTCCAAAGGACGCCGCAAGGCGGGCTTTCCTGAAATCGGTCGGTGCGTCGACCGCGCTTGCCGCGCTGTCACAATTTTTCCCGATCAAGACCGCGACGGAAGCTTTCGCCGAAGCAGGTCCACCGGAAAAGAAAGACCTCAAGGTCGGCTTCATCCCGATCACCTGCGCGACCCCGATCATCATGGCAGCACCCCTCGGTTTCTACGCCAAGCACGGCCTCAACGTCGAAGTCGTGAAAACCGCGGGCTGGGCCGTCATCCGCGATAAGACCATCAACAAGGAATACGACGCCTCCCACATGCTGGCGCCGATGCCGATCGCGATCACGCTGGGCCTGGGCGCAAACGCAATCCCGTTCGCCGTGCCTGCAATCGAGAACATCAACGGGCAGGGCATCACGCTGGCCGTCAAGCACAAGGACAAGCGCAATCCTGCGGACTGGAAGGGCATGAAGTTCGCCATTCCCTTCGACTATTCGATGCACAATTATCTGCTGCGGTATTATCTCGCTGAAAACGGGCTTGATCCCGACACTGACGTGCAGCTGCGCTCGGTGCCGCCGCCCGAAATGGTCGCAAACCTCCGCGCCGACAACATCGACGGCTTTCTGGCGCCCGACAATATCTGCCAGCGCGCGATCTATGACGGCGTCGGCTTCATGCACATGCTGTCGAAGGAAATCTGGGACGGCCATCCCTGCTGCAGCTTTGCCGCCAGCCGCGAGTTCATCACGACATCGCCGAACTCTTTTGCCGCGCTGACCCGCGCCATCGTCGATGCGACGGCGTATGCGTCGAAGGCCGAAAACCGCAAGCAGATTGCGGAAGCGATCGCGCCGGCAAATTACATCAACGCGCCCGTCACCGTGCTGGAGCAGGTCTTGACCGGGACCTATGCCGACGGACTAGGCGGCGTCAAAACCGACGCCAAGCGCGTCGATTTCGACCCGTTCCCCTGGCAGTCCTTTGCGGTCTGGATGCTGACGCAGATGAAGCGCTGGGGCCAGATCAAGGGCGATGTCGATTACAAGCAGGTCGCCGAGCAGGTCTATCTCGCCACCGACACGCACAAGGTGATGGCTGAGATGGGGCTGACGCCGCCGTCGACGTCGTACAAATCGTTCTCGGTGATGGGCAAGACTTTTGATCCGGGCAAGCCCGACGATTATCTCGCGAGCTTCAAGATCAGGAAGGTGACGTGAGAGCGGGCGCGGCGCGTTCGGCTTCTTCACCTCTCCCCGCG
>JBATYU010000179.1:0-6043 GCA_049674245.1 Bradyrhizobium sp.
CATCCACCGGGCCCTCACGAAGAACGGCCTCGCCGAGGAGCGCGGCGTTGGCCATTTCGCCCTTCACGGCGAAGGATCAGGCCAGAAGATCGTCGGTCGGGTCCTGGCCAAGGGCCTTGCCGGTGAGGAGCTGTGCGAGCGCGTCCATCTGATCGTCGACGGCATCGATGGCCGGGTCCATCACATGGAGTTCAAAGACCCGAGCCGGATCGAAGAGGTGGGGCGGGACATGATCGTCGAAGCCGCTCCCGTTGTCTCGGGTCCAAGACCGGCTGACCGCAACATCGCCGCCAATGCGGCTGAAGACGACGGCGTCTATCGGCCGAGCCGGCACCTGGAGCGTGTCCGTGACAACTTCGTACGCCAGGGCAAGGACCCCGAGGCTTTCATCCGCTCCCATGTCCGCCGCCTGGAGGCACTGCGCCGGGCTGGCCATGTCGAACGGATCGACGCCGACCATTGGAAGGTCCCCAAGGACATCGTTGAACGCGGACAGGCGTATGACCTCAGTCAGGGCGGCGATGGGCTCAGGGTTCGGACCCTCTCCGCCCTCAATCTCGAGAAGCAGATCGGCAGCGATGGTGCGACCTGGCTCGACCGGGAGCTGATAACTCGCAAGCGTTTGGCAATCGCCGACAGCGGGTTTGGCCGACAGGTCAACAACGCCCTCAGTCGTCGCGCTCAGCGACTTGTGGAAATGGGCCATGCGACCGCAAAGGATGGCAACATCCACATCCCGGTCGGCACTGTGGCGACCTTGGAGCGACAGGAGGTCGAGCGGGTCGGCCGCCAGATGGCAAGAGAGCGCGGCCTAACCTACATGCCACCAAATGCTGGCGAGTATGTCAGTGGCCGCCTTGCCGGCATCGCCAGTCTCGTCAGCGGACGCTTCGCAATGATCGAGAACGGACTTGGATTCCAGCTGGTGCCTTGGCAGCCGATCCTCGAGAAACGCATTGGCCAGCACATCACCGGGCTCCAGCGTGACGACGGCGGCATTGAGTGGACGCTGGGAAGGAACAGGGGGCTAAGCTTATAGCTTCGGTTCAGAGTTCGTGGATTGACCGGTTTCGGCCACGGCTCACAGGCTTGTCGAGCAAGGTTACGCCGTAGCGATCCAGCACGAACACGCACCACTGAAGACGCACCGGGGCACTCGCAGGCTGGCTCGTCATGATTACACCGGCGCTGCTGATCATTCAGATGGTCCACTTTGTCGACCGACGGATGAGGCATCTCGCGTGCGATCCGTGCTGCAGACCGTGGTCATCGCCAGTGCGGCACTGCTGCTTCCAGCGGCCATTCCGCCTAGCGAGACGGCCTGACATGACCCGTTGCCTGGGCGACCGACATGGTTTGTTTCGTGCTGTTGCTGACGACGAAGATTGATACTTTGTGAGATCAACTGCGCCGCACTGGTGTCCCTGACAGCCTCATCAATAGGTCTCATGGAGGATGTCGGAACCCTCACCCCGGGAATCGGTGTTTTCCGGAACCACCGGCTTGCGGGATCGACGAAGGCGCCTGTATCACGAAAATTTCAGACGCCTTAAGCAGGGAACGGCCCCCTGATCGGGTTTCAAAAGGTGGGGCGGTTGGTGGGGCGGAAAGAGCAGTTTGGCTCGATTTCTGCAGAAAAAAAGCGGGGCGCGACTGGCATCACCACAGCCGCGCCCCACATCGCCGGTCAATGGGGCAGGGGGGAATAACCGGCTGCCGGAATGACTCGCAGCGCCAAAAGTCGTTCCCAAGCCCCTCGAATATTTTTGCACACGGTTAAGTGATCGCGGTGCGTGAGAACCTGTCGGTTCCGCCCACGTTGGTTTGTCGACTACCACGGGGGCGGGAGAGCGTCCATGTCATCAATTTCCAGGATAGGTTTCGGCGCGATCGCCGTTTCGCTGACGCTCGGCGCCCTGCAATTCGCATCCGGTCACGATTTGACCGGCGGTCTTGGCACGGGTCTTGGCGCTGGTCTTGCGGCCGGTCTTGGTGCTGGTCTTGGCACTGATCTTGCGGCCGCGTCGGACACCCCCCAAACCGGCGTCAACCGTGCAGCCAGGTCCGATCGCGCGGGCCCGGCGGTGGCTCCGTCCGCGCCGACCCGGACGATTTCGATCCGGCTCGATCGTCTTGCCGACACCTCGGTCCTGATCCGCATCCCAGTGGTCGGGGAGTCAAGCAAGATCCCGCCGGCGCCGTTCCTGACCAGGCCAGGCGATCGCAAGCTGACGGTCGCCTGCGAGCCCGTGGTCAGCGTCTTGACCGAAGTCGCAAAGCTGCTGCGGCCCGGCCGCTGCGTTACCTGAATTTCGAAAAAAAGCGTGAGAGGCCTTATTCCGCCGGCGCCTGATCCGCGGCATGGCTGCGGGTGGCCATCAAGCCCAGTGCCAATCCGCCGACCGCGAGCAGCGGGATCAGTTTCTTGATGCCGATCGAGCGGACGATCTGGAGAGCGGCTGCCACCACCATCGGGTCCGCCAGCATGGTTTGCGCCACGGATTTCGCGGCGGCCTGCGCGCGCAGCTTGACCTGGCGCTTGCGCGCCATGTAGCTGCCTGCCGCGATCAGCGTGACCACGAAGAAGATGGCAGCGCCAGTGAAGCAGGCTTCGACCGGGCCATACCTCTCGAGCACGAGGATAAAGGCCGCGGCGCACAGGAATGCAGTTGTGATGAACAAGGCGAGGGCCGCGGCGGCCGCCAGCGACGTCAGCCGCAGCGCCGCGCCGGTGGACTCCTTGAAATCATCGACAATGCGTTGAAACATTTTTTCGCCTCGATTTGAAAAGGGCATCGACTAACGCCACGGCGCTCCACCAGCGCCGCCACCCGTCGAGAAGACTAGTTGTTCTCGAGACTGTCATTGTCGCCGCTCAGCGGCGCCAGGTCGCGCCGATCAAAAAGCCCAGGCCGAGCGCAAGCCCGACGGTCGCGAGCGGACGCTGCGTGATGGCGTCTTCCAGCGTCTCCTCGATCGAATGGGCGGCATTCTGCGCCGCATCCATCATCGCGCCGCCGCGTTCCGACATCTCGTCCATGGTTGAATCGACATTGGCGCGGGCCTGCTTGTAGCCGCGTTTCGCCTGCTTTTTGGCGGTGCCGGCGAAGGTGTTGATCGCGTCGGTGATCTGGTCCGTGAGAGCTGCGATATCGCCTTTCACGGCGGTTACATCCTTTTCCAAACGGTCATAGGTCGCTTTGTCGGTCATGTTCTGTATTCCGGTTTCGCCATTTGCCATCGACATCGAAAACTCCCAAACAGTGAATTTGCTATTGTGAGCCAACGCCGCGCGGAGACGGAAGTTCCCTCGCAGAGTCCGCGGGGAACTGCGGCTAATTCTCCGGCAACAGATGTTCTTTGAGAATCAGCGCCACGATCAAAAGCGGCGACGACAGGAAGCCGCCCATCGGCCCCCACAGCCAGGTCCAGAATGCAAGCGCGAGGAATACCGCGAGCGCGTTCAGCGCAAGCCGCCTTCCGATGATGGTCGGCGTGACGAAATGACCTTCCAGGAAAGCGATCCCGGAAAAGGCCAGCGCCGCCATCAAGCCGCCGCCGATGGTCGGAAACGCAATCAGGCCGACCACTACCAGGATCACGAACATGGCGACCGGTCCGATGATGGGAATGAAGTTCAAGGTCGCGGCGAGTGCGCCCAGTCCCGCCGGGTTCGGCATGTGGGTGATCGCGCAGACGATGCCGGTCGCAATTCCGACGCCGATATTGATAATTGTGACGGTGAGCAGATAATGGCCGAGATTCACCTCGATTTCGTTGAGGATCCGCAACGTCCGCAGCCGCGCATCGTGATCGCCGAAGTTCATGATCAGCGCGCGGCGCAGGTCTTTCCAGCTCGCGATGAACAGCAGCAGCGTTGCGAAGAACAAGAGAAATTCCGTGAAGGTCGGCGACAGGAACTCCAGCGTCGGCTGGACCCATTCAAATTTCGGCATCTGAAACGATGTCAATGTGTCGGGCGCGCCGATCATGCCCTGCAGCTCCTGCCAAAGCGCGAGCGGGCGATCGAAGACATGCAGTCTGTCCTTCAGCCGCGCGGCGAGCTCGGGCAGCCGCGTGCTCCACTCCATCAGCGGTGACGAGATCAAGCCGATCATGAGCGCCGCGGCTGCGCCGACGGCGGTGACGATCAGCACGGCCGCTACCGCGCGGGGAATTCTGTAGCGGCCAAGAAGGCTCGCGGCCGGTGACAGCATGGTGCCGACCACGAACGCCATCACGACCGGAAGAAAGAACGCCTTGGCGAGGTAAAGCGCGGCGACGACGCAGATAATGAGGAGGCCGACCAGCGCAAAGGCGACGACCTCGGTGCGGCTGATGACGGACGTTTCGCTCGTGCCGTCGGGCAGCGGCGCGCCTTCGGGCGCGGTGGAAAGCGAGCGTTCACTGGGAAGCACGCGCACAATGGTCCTCCCCGCGACAGAGCAATGCAGCCTGTGCCGCGAAGGTGCTCCGCAATCCGAATGATGCGGCGATAACTTGCGTGCGGTTAATAAGTTCCATCGCAGAGACGTGAGGCGCGGCGTATGTGACAGCCAGGCCGTCCGCTCGGGCCGGATGGAACCATCGGTACTGCATCGACGTTTGTTGGTTCAGAGCATCAGCGTGATGCACACCCAATGGGGCAACACATGACACAGCCAAATGCAGCTAATCGCCGGTCATCGCCGTGCGTGGCGAGCGCGCTTGTCTTGGCGGGCGCGTTGTTATCGTTTTCCGGCGCCGCGAGCGCGCAGCTTCTCGGCTATGCCCCGGCCCAGCCAGCAACGTTTCCCCAGGACTATGTGACGGGCGCGACCGCGCCCGAGAGCGAGGAGAGCGTGCTGCCGGACCGGTTGCGGCGCGCGATCGTCAATTTCGACGCCAGGGAAGCGCCCGGCACGATCATCATCGATACCGGCAACACCGTGCTCTATTACGTGCTAGGCGGGGGCCGCGCGATCCGCTACGGCGTCGGCGTCGGCCGCCAGGGCTTTACCTGGTCCGGCGTGCAAACCATCAGCCGCAAGGCGGAATGGCCGGACTGGTATCCTCCGGCGGAGATGGTCGCGCGCCAGCCCTATCTGCCGCGCTTCGTGGCCGGCGGACCCGGCAATCCGCTCGGCGCGCGCGCGATGTATCTCGGCGCCAGCGAATATCGCATCCACGGCACCAATGATCCTACGACCATCGGAAAATTCGTGTCCTCGGGCTGCATCCGCATGACCAATGAGGACGTCAGCGATCTCTTCAGCCGCGTCGATGTCGGCACCAAGGTCGTGGTGCTGCCGAAGAACGCGCCGCTCGAAGCCAAAGGAACAGCAACAGGAACAGGAACGATCACGGTGCGGCCGACACCGGCACAGATGCGCCCCGCGGTGACTACGCTGCGTTCGGGCGGCCAGGCGATGAACATTTCGAGGTCGGCGATCTATTGAAGCCGGAGGCGGGCATGATCAGGAGATCAGTCAGGCGAGCGGCGTTGGGCGGGGCGGTGGTGCTGTGCGCATCGAGCCTGGTGCCCTCGGTGCGCGCCGAGGATTTCTTCTCCGCGCTGTTCGGCGGCTTCGGAGGCCGTCATGGCGGGCCGCAGATCATCATGCCCTTCATCAACGAAGGCACGCCGCCAGGCGATGCCCGCCCGCGCTACGCCGGCCAGGCCTATTGCGTGCGCAGCTGCGACGGCCGCTACTTCCCGATCTCGGGGCCCGACAACCAGAGCAAGGCGGCGTCGTGCAATAGCTTCTGCCCGGCCAGCGAGACCATGCTGGTCTATGGCAGCAATATCGACAATGCCGCGACCGAGACCGGAAAACCCTATTCCGAACTGCCGAATGCGTTCCGTTTCCACAACGAGATCGTCGCGGGCTGCACCTGCAACGGCAAGGACCAGATCGGGCTTGCGCCTGTGAGCATCGAGAAGGACCCGACCTTGCGCAAGGGCGACATCGTCGCCGGCGCCGACGGGCTCGTGATTGCCAGCCCCGGCTCCGGCAAGCACGCCGATCTGAATTTCACGCCGGTACCGGAGTCGGTGCGGACG
>JBATYU010000180.1:0-9999 GCA_049674245.1 Bradyrhizobium sp.
CCTCGTTCCGCCGGGATCTCGCGCTCCAGCATCGGCGGCCCGTCAGGACGTGCGCGCACGATCCCCGGCACGGGCGGGTACAAACCTCGTTCCGCCGGGATCTCGCGCGCCAGCATTGGCGGCGCACCGGGGCCTGCGTCGTCCGTAATCTCGATGGTCGTCTGGTTCGGCCCCTCCTGTTGCACCAGGTCGAACAGCAGTGCGGCATGATGGGGATGCAGCCGTATGCAGCCATGCGATGCCGGTCCGCCCAGTCGATCGATCGCGTAGCTGCCGTGGATCGCGTAGCCGTTATGGAAGAAGATCGAATATGGCATCGGCGAGTTGTAATAGGCGGTAGAGAACCAATTGCGCTCCAATCGCTGCGGTGAGTAAACTCCGTTCGGGGTTGCCGTCTCATCGCGGCCGGTGGAGACGGGCCACATGTAACGCACGTAGCCGTTCTGGGTCACCAGCATGCGCTGCGTCGCTTTATCGACAAGAATGTCGAGCCTTGCCTCGGCGCTTTCGATGCCGATTAGCCATGCCAGTGCTGCGGCGAGGATGACGGCATGGCGACGCATGACGAACTCCACGGGTTCTTGCTCTTTGTCGATAAAGCAAATGAATCGGGGTTCTTTTTTGGCTGAATTGCACCGGCAATCTGTGCGCGCGCAGGTCGGCTCGCGGAGAGACCGCAAACTGCTTGTACGACCGGCAGTTAGCGACCGGCGCCAATTATTTACCATATTCCACAACGCTCTTCGCGCGGCTCATGCTGGGCGTTGGTGGTCGGCATTCCATCGTTTCCCGCGCGGGATTCGATTATTCGCCGAGCTGAATTGCGTGACGGTTGCGGCGATTCGGCCGCGGCAACGGCCCTATGATGCGGCATTGACCCACCGCCTGCCCAAACAGTGTCGAAATATCGGCAGTGGGGCCGGTGTCACGCAACGCGCGGTCCATCACTGCGCAGTGAACGTGAAGGGCGTGCCTGCCAAGCCACAATATCCCTTGCGCGGCTCCGATGCGGGCGGATCTTTTGTCTCCCATCGCCACATCATGCAACCCGCCCCCTGGCATCGGAAGAAATGCCCCCTCATCTGGTGATGCAGGCGTGGGAAAAATATTCGATACAGCAGGTTTCTAAGGCGGGCTTTGGGGCCCGGATTGGAGCGATTGAACGCAAATGGCCTGGTTTCCCAGCGAAGCCGGATCATGGGGCACCATTTCAGCATTACTGCGTCTTGTTCGGTCACGAGCATGCGAAGTCCTCCAGTCACACGACGGCGTCCATCAACGCGAGTGCCGGCTCGCCGCCAAAGCCAGCGAACGTTCTCGGAGGTGTCTTTCCACCTATGAGTTCTTTGTCACGTCCGATAAACTCCCGCCGAAACCAGTGTTCTGCGGAACGAAAGTTTTACCGGCCTTGAAACGCTCCAACTAATGCCCTCAAAAATACCAGAATCGGGCGTCATTTTGAGGGCAACGCGCAACAGCTTGCCGCGGACGTACGGGGCAGAAAGCTAGCATTCATAGTCACTCTAGCACCAAAATCTTAAACGCACGCGCATTGCGAGTGATGAAGCATGCTTGTCAGGCCGCGTATCTCAGACGCGGCCTTCGAAGTTGCGACAATATCTCGTTGCTGGGTGCGATCATTTAAGCAGGGTTTTGGGCGCTTCGTCGCAGCGCGAGGAGATATGCGCAGTGAACTTTGGGGTTATAGTCTCGCTCTTGCTGGTGATCCTTGCGGTCCTTAGCGTGTTCATCGAGATACCGATTATCAGCAATTACGCCTTCTGGTTCGCGATCGCCGCCTACATCACACTCGCGGGCTCGAGGGTGCACTAGAGCGCGATGACTTTTCTTCGAATCGCCATCCGGCTCTATCTTTTTGTTTGAGCATGATCTTTTCCGGAAAACCGGTGCCCACTTTTCCGGATCATTCTCTAGTCGGTCTTGCAGCCTCGCTCACGGTATTCCGAGGTGGAGAGATCCGAGCAGTCCGGACGCAAGCATCGCCAACGGTCCGCGCGAGCGGTTGCGGCACATCTGCGGCTCCAGATGAAGCAACGGGCGCCTGCAATGTTGGATCGTGTGGCCGGGATTGGCCGGCATTCTAATAGGCCGTCTCGTAAGGAACGGCTTCATCGCCGGCCCCGTCCCAAACCGGCGCTGGCGGCCGCGACGGCTCCTCATATCCATAGGCGGACGGTTGGTATCCGTAGCCATACGGCGCCCGCCAGTTCCTGACACCGCCATAGCCCCACGGGAATCCGCTCGGCGCGAATTGATAGCCCACGAACGGATTATGGCCCCCGTACGTATTATAGCCGTAGGAAGGGCGGTAGCCCCCGTAACCATAGCGCCGCTCGACATATTCACGTTCGACGTAGCGACGCTCGTAAACACCGCCTGATCGATAGACTGAACCGCAGCGCCGGTAACAACCGCCGCACCCGGAGCACCCATAGCGGCGGTAGGGCACGTAGCCGTAGCCGCCGCAGCGGGGGCGGTAAGAACAGGGGTTGTAACCGTAATAGGAGTTACCATAGTAACCAGCTTGCGCAGGTGCTGTGACCATGAACGAACCGAGCAATGCGAGGAAGCCTGCTGCGATCAGCGCCAATAGGCTGCGTCCTGGCGAACGGGCGGTAGCAGGACTGTTCATGGTAATCTCCAACAGGCGAATGCCTAGTCGAGCCGCAGTCAGGGCAAACAATTCGACTTAAGTGCGACCGGTTGCAGGCGTGACCACGTCGACAAGCACGCCTTCACTCCGCGCGGGCGACAAAGCCGGCTCGCAATCTTGCGGCGGCACGCCGTGGCGGCTGATCTAAGTGACAGGAAACGCGAAGATTTCGGTGGGAGTTCCAGCACGCGAGCGCAGCCAACATGCGTTCCGCAATTGGCATTAACCATCTTCTCGGAATTTTCTCGATGGGCGCGAAGGCCCTCTGAGAACCGTTTCAACAACGCCGATACTCGAAGCGGACCACAACGCAATGGCGATATCGGCCTTGCCTGAAAGACACCTTCCGGCGGAACCGACTTTAAGCAACTTTCTCCTGAGGCAATTCGACCAATCTGCGATAAAGATTGGCGTAGCGGCGCGCTGCATTGCGCCACGACACATCTGTCGACATGCCGTTGCTCTGAATCCGTCGCCAAGCAGCGACGTCGTGAAACGTGGCGCAAGCCCGTTTGAGGACGCCGGCAAGATTTTCGGCGGTGACCGGTGCAAATTTGAACCCGGTTTGCTTGCGGCCGGCCAGATCCCCAGCGTCAACGACCGTATCCTCCAGCCCGCCGACACGGGACACGATGGGAACGGTGCCGTACCTCAACGCACAAAGCTGCGTCAGACCGCACGGCTCGAACCGCGACGGCATCACCAGCGCGTCCACGCCCGCCTGAATCAGGTGGGCCAGACCTTCATCATGTCCGATCGAAACGCTCACTCGTTCCGGATTGGCTTGTGCAGCCGCACTGCAGCGATATTGCAGACTGCGATCCCCGCTCCCCAGCACGGCCAACTGCATTCCTTCGTCGACGATCGTCGGAAGATTTTCGAGAAGGAGATCGAGCCCCTTCTGCCTGGACAGCCGACCGATGACGCCGAGCAGAAACGCATCGGGCGCGGGTTGCAGACCAAGCCGCCGCTGCAAGGCCGCCTTGTTGGCCGCCCTATTCTCAAGAACGTCCGATTCGAAACAACTCGGCATGTCTACATCGAAACAGCCGGGGATGTGAGGATCCGTCGCGGGATCCCAGACCGAAGTATCAACTCCGTTGAGGATTCCGCTGATGTCACAGGATCGTTCGCGCAGCAGACCGCCGAGCCCCATGCCGCCCTCGTCGCTCAGGATCTCCCTGGCATAGGTCGGCGAGACCGTCGTGATGCGATCGGCAAAATAAAGACCGGCCTTCAAGAACCCGATCTTTCCATAATATTCGACACCGTGAATTGTAAACGACTCCGGCGGCAAACCGATCGCGGCAAGCATCTCCCGCGGAAACACGCCTTGATAGGCAAGGTTGTGAACCGTCATCACCGTGGCCGGACGTCGTCCGTTGCTGTAGTGCAAATACGCCAACGCAAGAGCAGCGTGCCAGTCGTGGGCGTGGACGATGTCAGGCACGAAGGACGGGACGACTCCAAGTCCAATATCGGCGGCGATTCGCGCCAACGCCGCAAAGCGCAACGCGTTGTCCGGCCAATCCACGCCGTCAGGCGTGAGATAGGGATTTCCTGCACGCGCGAACAGGTGCGGCGCATCGAGAACAAACAGGCGGAGTTCACAACATGTAGCCCAGAGCAGCCGAGCCTCTCCGCCGAAAAAATGCGGCAGATGAAGCACTCCTTCAACCGGCCCGAGCGAATTCATCACGCTGGGATATCCCGGCGCTAGGGTGCGGACCTCGATGCCCTCCGGTTTCAAGGCGATCGGAAGCGCGCCGGTGACGTCGGCGAGTCCACCAGTCTTGATCAGGGGCGATATTTCCGAGGCGACCGAAAGTACGCGAACGGATTTCATGCATTCAGCCTGTCGATCATCGGCCGCGTGATCGCGCAGACTCACGAGCAGCCCAGCTACCGATGATTCGTAGCTGTCGATGATGTCGACATTGAGTCGGGCGGTCCCGACATACCCAGCTGGTCCTGCGTTTTGATGAACGAGAAATGAAAGCTCTTAACGAACTGTTAGATATTGACGAGCCGTCCCGACACGGCTCGGCTGATTTACGTTTGCTTAACCAAGTGCCGGATTGGGCGGAGCAGACTACTTGCTTCGTAAACGCAAAGAAAAACTATTCGCTCTATTGCTGTATCGCAAATGGAGCCGCGGAAGCGGTATGAACCTGCCGATGCTTGCCGAACAAAAGAAGGCAGCCAGTACCGACATCGAGCCGTCCAAATCTTCCACATTTGGTGTTCCGGTTTCGGACGCCGCCGTCGCCGAAACGGCCGGAGATCGGCTGGCGGGCCTGGATGTGCGGGCTCAATCGGCACTTCTGCAAGAGGCTTTCGAGCCATCAGATCCGCTCGAAGTCGCACACCCCACTCCGTCACCCCAACGCCGCAGCTTTATTGAGCGGTTCGGGTGGCGCGCGGTCAAATCGGCGCTCGGCCTTGGGGTCATCGTCATTGCCGGTGTGGGTCCGGTGCAGCGCCTGCTCGAGCTTTCAAGCATAGAAGCGGTTGTCAACGCTCGTCTCATTTCACTGCGTGCTCCCATCGACGGCAGGATTGAGGATCTTGCTCCGACCATCGGTGCCGCGGTGCCCAAGGGCAGGCTCATGTTGCACATTTCCAACAGCCGCGCTGATCGGGCGCGGCTGGATGATCTGCAAAGATTGACCGATCAAATGGAGGGTGAGCGCCCGGCCATCGCCAAACGTCTTGTGCGGCTAAAGGAAATCCACGAACAGATTTCCCGGCAGGCGCACGCATTTCAAGCCGGACGAATCAGGGAGCTCGAAGAGCGCATGATGGACCTGAAGGCGCAGGTCTCCGCCACCGAGGCTTCCGAGTCCGAAGCTACATCGACGCTTACGCGCACGAAGAAGCTGGCCGCATCCGGATACCAGACGACAGTGGCGGTCGAGAGGGCGGAACGGGATGCGAAGGTCGCAGCCCAAACCCAAAAGTCTCTCAATCACAGGCTGTTTGCCAGTGTGGTCGAGCTCGAGGCGGCGCGCCGCGGCGAATATGTGGGCGACTCCTACAATGATCGCCCGAGTTCGCTCCAGCATGCTGATGAACTATCCGTTCGCGTTGCCGAGGCCGAGGCCGAGCTCAGCTCCCGCGACGAGCGGCTCGGCAAGCTTCACGCCGCGTTGGACGCCGAAGCTGCGCGATATTCCGAATTGTCCAATGCGGTGCTGACGTCTCCGATCGACGGACAGGTTTGGGAGGTAACGGTCTCTCCCGGTGAAGAGGTGAGGAAGGGCCAAGACCTCCTGCGCCTTCTCGACTGTTCCGGCGCCCTCGTCACCGTCACGGTTCGGGAATCCGTCTTCAATCATTTGCGCATTGGCGATAAGGCGCAATTCCGCTTTTTTGCCCAGTCGGGCATATACAACGGGACGATCGTCCGGATGTCGGGAAGCGCGGCGCCTCCAGACAATCTTGCGATCCAGCCGACACCGCTTTCGTCCGGGGCATATCGGATCGCTGTGTCGGTCCCGGACCTCGCCTCGACACAGTGCGGAGTCGGCCGCACCGGAACGGTGGTATTCAACGCCTCGTCGGCAAGCTCCAGCGGGATCTTGCAGTCGCTTCGCGACACGATTTCCTTCCTTCTGCCAGGCCCTTGACGCAATGTCCGGCTGGTCAGAACCAATCGCACCAGCTCTCATGGCGGCCGGTTTTCTCAGCCTGTCGCTTCCTTGGGCCAGCCGCAAAAACCCCTGGGTCCGCGGTACGCTCGTCGCGATTTCCTTGATCCTGACCTGGAACTACCTGCTTTGGCGGGTCACCCAAACTCTCCCGCCATTCGGTTTCACGACGAATTGGCTCTTTGGAACAGTCTTCCTGAGCGCGGAACTTCTGACAGGAATTGGCGCAACCTTTACGTGGATTTTGTTGTCGCGGAGCTCCTCGCGATCTCCGGCCGTCACAGCCAATATGCCATGGCTAATCGAGACGCGACCCCTCGTGGATGTCCTGATCTGCACCTATAATGAAGAAAGGACCATTCTCGAGCGCACCATTATCGGCGCGATGGGCATGAACTATCCAAACTTTAGGGTTTGGGTTCTCGACGACGGTCGACGTGACTGGCTGAGCGATCTCTGCGCCCAAAAAGGTTGCCATTATCTCACCCGGCCTGACAATTCCCACGCCAAGGCCGGAAACATCAACCATGCCGTTAGACACCTCGCGGCGCTTCCGTCGCCGCCGGACTTCATTGCTGTGCTGGACGCGGATTTCGTGCCCTTTTCCAATTTTGTCTCGCGCGGGCTTTGTTTATTCAAGGACAAGGCCGTCGGGATTGTGCAGACGCCGCAACATTTCTTCAATCCGGACCCGATTCAAAACAACCTGGCAATTTCCGAGGTCTTTCCGGACGAGCAGCGGTTTTTCTTCGACATCATCATGCCTTCCAAGGACGCCTGGGACTTGGCCTTCTGCTGCGGCACATCGTCTATCATTCGGTTCTCCGCGCTGCGCGAGATCGGCGGTTTTCCGACCGATTCCGTCACCGAAGACTTCCTGCTCACAATTCGTCTCCGAGAGCGCGGCTACAAGACCATATACTTGAATGAAAAGCTGTCCGCTGGCCTCGCACCCGAGGGCATCAATGAATACGCGGTGCAGCGCGCGCGCTGGTGCCTGGGTCTTGTACAAATCTGCCGAGGTCGGTCCGGTCCCTTTCGGCTCGGCAACGGGCTTCCGATTTGGTTTCGGATCAGCCTGATCGAAACGTTCCTCTACTGGGGTGCGAGCTTCTCATTTCGCATCTGCTGCATGTTGGCCCCCTCCCTCTACTTTTTGTTCGACATTCGCATGGTGCAAGCCGACCTTTCGGACGCGATCGCGCACCTCGCCCCTATGATCGTAACGCAAGTTGCTATGACGACGTGGCTCGGGGGCGGGCGCATGCTGCCTTTGATCGCTGACGTCTACCAAATGCTCATCGCTCCCGAGATCATCACGGTCGTAGCCCTTACCTTGATGCGCCCCGGCGGCCACAAGTTCAAAGTCACTGCCAAAGGAATTCACTATGCCGGCTTGAATGTTCACTGGCGGCTACTCGTCCGCTTCCTGGTCTTGGCCTCCATCACGATCCTGGGCCTCGCCAAGGGCTTTGCCTCCGACAACGCAGACTTGATTGAGGATGGCGGCGCACTCAACTTGTTCTGGGCCTGGTATAATCTCATCGTCTTGACGATTTGCTGCCTGGTCTGCATCGAGCAGCCGCGCCGTCGGCTCGATGAACGATTTTCCACCAAGGAAAGGGTGCTCATCATGATCGGAGACCAGACACGCGCCTACGAAGTAACAGACATTTCCGCCAGCGGAATGCGACTGGCAGGCAAGATATCAGACCCAGTTGGGTCTCCAGCCAACATCATCTTTGGACGGATTGAGAGCCCCGCCGTCATTGCCCGCAAGGGTGCCAATGATTTTGCAGTCAGCTTCATAGGCGATGTAGCGCGGGAAGCAATGACCCTGCGCGTCTATTCCGAACGATATGGCAAGCCGCTCGATGAGATTTATCCAAGCCGCGTTCTCAGACGCATTCTTCATCGCCTCGTTCGATGAGCAAGCGATTCCGTCAAAATGGAGGCTGCTCTTTCGGAAACGTTCCACAAAACTCAACATGCCGCCCGATCACCGACGCCCGGATAAGGCGTATCGGCTTCAGTTGCGCCGACGGCGCGATCGATGTCGGCTTGATAGTCAATGAATGGCTACCCGATTCCGTCGCGCAAACAAGCGTTCCGTCGCAACGCTTCCAGCGAAACGGCCCAAGGATAGCGTCCCACTTGTCGAGCGGAAACGACTCCAGAGGCGCCACATACTGAATTCCGGTATCGTGGTGCATCACAATTTTAGTGTCACATTGCAAATAGCGCGGTCTGTCGGATCGGTCTTCACCTCGAAGCCAAGTTCTCGGCACATCTGCAGCATGACCAAGTTCTCCTGAAGGACTTCTCCCGAAATGACCTTTAGTCCTTCGGACTTGGCGTATTCGATGATCAGCTGCATCAATGCCCAGCCGAGCCCCCTGCCCTTGAGATCGGACCTGAGCAGGATGGCGAATTCGCCGTTCTCGTAGATCGAGTCCGAATGAATCCGGACCACGCCAACCATCTCGTTGCTGGTTTCGTCGAATGCGACGAAGGCCATGGCGCGGGAGTAATCGAGCTGGGTCAGCCTGGCGATGAACTCGTGGCTAAACTCCTTCATCGGCGCAAAGAACCGCAGCCGCGTATCCTGCAGGGTAACGTGCCGCAACAGCTCATGAATCTGCGGTTCATCCTCGGGACGGATTGGGCGCGCAAAGATCCGCCAGCCGTCCTTGACCTCCAGATGCCGCTGCCATTGCGACGGATAGGGCCGCACCGCGAAGTTGGCCGGGCCTGAACCGCCGAATTTGCGCGCTGCCGACCGAACCGCGACACGCGCGTCGACCGCCAGCACGCCCGTCTCATCGGCCAGCAAGGGATTGATGTCGAGTTCGCGGATCTCGGGAATATCGGCCGCCATCTGCGAAAGCTTCACCAGAACCGTCGCGACCGAGTCCTGCTTGACCGCCGGCACGTCCCGATAGGCGCGCAATAGCCGCGAGACGCGGGTGCGCTCGATCAGGTCACAGGCCAGATGCAGATCGAGCGGCGGGAGCGCCAGTGCCTTGTCGTTGATGATCTCCACCGCCGTGCCTCCGTGGCCGAACACGATGACCGTACCGAAGGTCGGATCGTCGGCGAGGCCGAGGATGAGTTCGCGCGCCTTCGGACGCACGATCATGGCCTGGACGATGACGCCTTCTATCCGCGCCTCCGGACGAAGCTTCCTCGCGCGCGCCAGAATGTCGGCCGTCGCGGTCCGCACGGCGTCAGCGCTGGTGAGATTGAGAACGACGCCCCCGACATCGGACTTGTGAACGATGTCCCGCGACATGATCTTCAGCACCACGGTCGTGCCTTGCGCGAGCAGCGCAGCGGCGTGCGCGGCAGCCTGCTCGGCGTCCGCCGCCGCGAACGTCGGCACCATCGCAATGTCATAAGCATCGAGCAGCCGCTTGATTTCGATCGGATCGAGCCACTCGCGACCATCGGCCAGTGCCGCGGCGACGATCTGCCGGGCCGCATCGATATCGGGCACAAACGTACTCGGCATCGCCGGCGGAACCTGCGCCAGCGACCTCACCACCTCCCGGTGCTGCACCAGATGCATGAAGCCCCTTCCCGCATCGTCCTCCGTGGGGTAGTTGGGAATTCCTGCGCCGCTCAAGAGATCACCGATCTTCTGGTCCGCGCCGACCCACACGGCGAGCAATGGCT
>JBATYU010000181.1:0-1541 GCA_049674245.1 Bradyrhizobium sp.
TTAAAAACTCCGCCAGACTAGAGCTATCTGACGGGGTTAGAGGTAATGACACCTGTGTGTACCGAAAACTCAAACCCGGACGTAATGATGGTGAAGCCCGCCGAGGATCGGTTGTAGATTGGACTGAGTCCTTCATTCACGCGCTCGCGTTCGCATTGGAGAATTATGCATCTGCGCTCGCAAAGAAATGGAAAGAGGATCGTTACAGCAGAAACCCACCACAGCAGCTGCGCTGGCATGAGGTGGACGTGAAACGCCAGTTAGCGGACGGAACACTTGTTGACGAAATGCCGACTATTTGGATTCTTAACCCTTATCGGCTTGCCGAAAGATCCAGAGGAAACGGTGTTCTTTGGGACCTAACGTTAAATCCATCCGACGACTATTACCGATTGTTTGTCGATGATGAGCCGAACCTTAGCCGTCGATTTGATCTGCCGATCCCCGTCCTGTCACCTTGGGCGGACCAGCGGGTGGCAGCGCAACGCGGTGTATTTACGTGCCACGGCAGCGATCTTCGTCCACTTAACACGCAGGTGGGGGATACGGTAGTACGCCCGGTACAGCTGCGCCCAGAAAGTGCGATTCATGGCGTCCGCTTTCTGTCTGAGGTGGGAGCATTGGACAGGTTTGCGACATTTCGTGACAGGGACAGTCTCGGGCGCAAAACGCGTGAGGAGTTTCTCTCGAAGTATTTGGGCGACTAGGGCGTGAACTCATTAGCGCGCAGATGTCCGGTCTTGAGGGCGCCGAGCAGCGGCGTGCTTGGGTCTGCAAATGACAGGCTAGACACCGGACACACCTGCTAATTTTTTATTTTGTGCGCTAGTTCACACCGTTTATCTATGAACTCGGCTATGCATGAGGTTGCCGTCTCTGGGGAAAACGGGGCCAAGCACCACGCTGACGCAAGGAGCGGTGGGAGATGAGCGCGCGAGGTAACATCATCATCCGTTACATCACCACTATGGTGATAGTCGGACTTGCAGTACTCACTGCGGCGACTTCCTACAATACTTGGAAAGAGATCGGCCAGGTCGCGCCTGCCGATGTGAGGGCTTCAGCCTACTTCGAACGGTATTCCGAACCTGACTGTAGGTTTGAGGGCACCTGGCATGACTGGGAGCGCGACGAATGGATGACGCTCGGCTGCCTCAAAGTCAAAGACGAACATCGCGAGGGCAGCTACAGCTCTGCAACAGGACCTCGGGCGATTTCGCAAGTCTCGATGCAAGGCACCTACAGGATCGACGGAGAAGGCTTTATCCACATCGCTGGCCAAGACAGCGAAGGGAAAAGCCACGATTTCAGCGCACCGATCTCGGTCGAAAATGTTGAAAACCCTACGCAGGTCTGCTTCGCAGAGACAACCGAAGGGATTGCATGTATTGCGTTCTTCATTTGGAAGACGGATGAATAAGTTCGTCAGGCCCGCTCTCCCGAGCGGGCCTCCATCTTTCCAGAAATCTTACACGAGATTAAGTGAGGATGGGTCACCGGCGGCTCCAAAAGTTGACGCCCAAACCGTTCCACTATCCAAT